>JBGKDR010000029.1:0-7665 GCA_042954225.1 Parasynechococcus sp. | reverse complement strand
TTCTTTCTGATCCGCGATGCCTTCGCAGCCCTTGGTCCCGCTGCGGTTCTGACGGTGCATCGCAGTCAGGGCAGCAGTTTTGGTGACGTGTTTGTCGCTCCGGATGTTTTCCGAGCTGATCAGCAGATCCGCCAACAACTCTGCTACGTGGCTGTCTCCCGCGCCCGAACCGGGGTCTGGATGATCGGGGGGTCGCCGTCTGTTGAGATGACAGCGCTCTGGAGGCGTGAATTTGGACTTGATCGGTCATCCTGAGGCTCACATCCTCAGGATCAGCGCGGCCAAGCCGATTGATACAGCCAGGCTGATGACCCCAAGCCAAGCCCGCCAGAAGGCAGGTTGACGGGGGCTGGTCAAATCACGCAGAGCGGGGCGTTGATCATCAGAGCTCACGGTTCTCCTGGTGGGCCTGATAGCTGAATCGATGGCTGAGTTTGCGATGCAGCTCCTGCAGTGGGCGGTCGTAATGGGCTCCGACGACAACGCTGTAGCGCTGGCCAAGAACAACCGGTTGATCGAGGTCGATGTTGCAGACACGAATGCGTGTGCGTTGCGGCTGAGACCGTCGACCTGTGCTGAACAGCCCCTCGTGACGCTGCCAGGTCTGACAAGCCGCCATGGCGTCCTCGGCAGAGCCGTACACCGTCTCAAGGGACGGCCGACTGGCTCCGATGACCCCAGCGGCAAGCAGGGGTGAGATGGTGATCGTCAGGATTGTGGTGAGACGGAGCACGATCTCAGAGGAGAGCGGCATGTCTCACCGATAGCCAGTGTGAGACGGATCCGAGTTGGACGTTCCGATTCTCTTCAGCTGTTGTCAGTTGCGCACTTCAAACCAGTCATCTCCGGTGACCGGAAGCTGGGAGGGTTTGACCCGAACCACCTGACTGCGGGGTGGTCCCTTTTCACACCAGGCACGTAACTCTGCAATGTCCTGGGGTGGCCCCTCCACCTGAACTTCCACTGAGCCGTCCAGGTGATTGCGAACCCAGCCACGCAGCCCAAGTTCCAGGGCACGCCGATGGCAACTGGCCCGAAAGCCGACCCCCTGGACACGGCCTTCGATGATCATCCGCCAACGCTCGGTAAAGGGTTGGATCCGTTGCGGTTGCTGACGGGTGACGAACCGTTTGCTGGCATTGGCGTCGCGGTTGCGAGCCCGTCGCGCCATCGGGAGCAGATCGTCGAACAGCTGGCCCAGTGCAGGTGAACCCAGCTGGCGTGAAGCTTTGGATGTGTCCATCCCTCCGCGCGTCCTTTCGTTCGCCACCCCTCAATCTCCCACAGGACGTTGCTGTCGCGATCGCCGGGGTCGTCATCCAGCTCCCAGCGATGAAACTCATGGCCGGTCCAGACCTCTCCGCGGCGCGTGAGCAGTCCATCCCGCTGAGGCCGAAGTGTCCTGTAGCCGACTTGAAGGCGTCCCCGTCGGGCGCTGAAATCAAGCACACCGGCCATGGCATGGGGCTGACCCTCCAGGTCGGTGAGCTGGCGTCCCAGCATCAGCATCCCGCCGCATTCGGCGTAGACGGGATGGGTGGCGGTGAAGCGCCGCAGGGCATCCATGCTGGTCTGACAACTCGCCAGTTCTGCAGCGTGCTGTTCGGGAAATCCTCCTGGAAGGATCAGGCCGCGGGCTTCGTCGGGGATGGCTTCATTGGCAAGGGGACTCCAGGGCAGCAGGGGCATCCCCATGCGCTCCATCAATTCGCCCGTTTCGGGATAGCGGAAATGGAAGGCGGCATCGCTGGCGACAGCCACTGGGTGTGGCCGTGCTGTCGATTCGGGGATGGCCTGGAGAGGATCGTCGGCCTCCCTTGGTGCACTCAGCAGGGGAATCAGGGCATCCAGCCTGAGGTGCTGCTCTGCCAACGCCGCCCAGCGGTCGATGCGTTCCTCGATGCTGGCCAGCTCATGGGCTGGGGCCAGTCCGAGATGGCGGCTCGGCAGGGCCATTGCGTCACAGCGCGGCAGGCAGCCCAGAACCGGCATTCCGATGCGTCCCAGCACATCCTCCAGGAGCTGCTGATGCCGCTCGGTGCTGACCCGGTTGAGGATCACTCCGGCAATGGAGAGATCGGGGTCATGGTCGCGAAAGCCCCGGACCAGGGCAGCCAGTGAGGCGGCTTGCCCTCCGGCATCCACCACCAGCACAACCGGTTGCTGCAGGTGCCGGGCCACCGCGGCAGTGCTGCCCTCTTCACTGTTGCCGACGCCGTCGAACAGACCCATCACCCCTTCAATCAGAGCGAGGTCATGTCCTCCCCCGTAGCCATGAAAGGCGCGGTGCACCCATCCCTCGCCACAGAGGGTGATGTCAAGGTTCCGACAGGGCCGCCCTGACACCGCGCTGATCAGCTGTGGGTCGAGGTAATCGGGTCCGACCTTGAAGCCCTGAATGCTGAGGCCACGACGCCGGGCCCAGGCCAACAACGCGAGGCTTGCCAGCGTTTTTCCACTGCCGCTGGCCGGCGCAGCGATGACGACGGCCATGGCCGATCAGGAGGGATTTCAGTTCAGCAGCCTGGCAGCCAGGGTGGCTGCGTTGGCGAGTAACGGGTTTGTGGTGTCGTGGCCACCGCTGAGAAGACGAGCGATGTCCATTTCCGGGCTGTTGGGTTGGATCGGAACCACCTCTTCGTGCAGCTCCAGATCGGCCATCCCACCACTTTCCAGCCGCATGCAGCCGCCGGATTCAGTGCAGAGGATCACGCAGACTCCACGGGTGTCGTCGGGCTGACTGATCAGGCGAAGCCCCACCAGTTGCCCGGCATGGACACCGGGTTGATCGACGGGAACCGGGGCGAGATTCAAGGTCACGCTGCCTCCATCGCCACGCTTGAAACGGCTGACCACACCACCCTCATGGGTCTCGCTGCTGTCCAAAGTCCAGGCGAGACGGTCGGCAATCCAGGCGGCCATCAGCAACCCCTGGGCCGGATGTGGACCATCGACGTCAATGTCGATCTGAACGATGTGGGAGAGAGCATCCCGACGATGCGGTGGATCGAAGACCATGGCGAGGGTTTCCCGCCAGCTGCGGAGCCGCAGCCAGTTGAGGTCGTTCACGGCTTGACCGGAGCCGATGCGCTCGGCGAGAACGTTGAGGCACTGTTTCGGCTCACCGACTGCGGTGTCGATGATCAGCCGCCGTGGTGTGCTGGCGAGCTGCGTCATCAGCTCAGGCGCTTCATCGAGGAAGCCGTTCCACCACACCCATGCGGGTAAGGAGGGAGAGAGGAGCGGTTCCACAATGCTGAGCCCCTCGCGGAGGGCGTCATGGCCACCGCGCAGGACAACAACATCTCCGCATGCCGTCGTGCCACCGCCTTCTTCCGGCAGCGGGCAGTAGGCAGCCACGAGTGTTTCCAGTCGCTGGTTCGGGTCCACGGTGGGGGCCAGCGTGATCAGCCGTCGTGGTTGCAGAGCGCTGAGGGCCGGATCGATGTACTGACCACGCAGGTCTTCGCTCTCGACCTCGTTGGCTGCGCTCAGCCGCGACAGGGCTTCAATGACGGAACCATCCAACGGCGCTGTGGTTCTGTTGAGGTCTTGCGCCTCAATCGCCTGACGGGCCGCATCGATGAGGTCCTTCGAGTGCTGACCGGTGATGGGACCCGCCAGATGGCCGGTGCGCACCAGTTGTTGTTCGGCCCAGGCGGGTTGCCAGATCAGCAGGCAAAACGTGTTCGCTCCAGTTCCGGCACTCCCCTGCTGCTCCGGTGACCAGAGCTGCTCGAGGTAGCTGGGCACCTCGGTGGGAGCGAGGGCCAAGGGGGTCTGGAGCGTGAGCTGCGGAGACATGGTGGAGGGCGGTGGGGTGAGCGGTCAGTCCGTCTGTGGTCGGGCGGTTATGGACGTCGCCAGAGCAATCCGTCGCGGGCCAGAAGTGCATCCGCCGCAGCTGGTCCCCAGGTCCGCGACTCGTAGGGGTGGATCGGCAGTTGCCAGGGGCTGTCTTCGATCAATTCCAGAAGCGGTGTGTACAACCGCCAGGCGGCTTCCACCTCATCACTTCGCGTGAACAGGGTTGGGTCGCCGAGCATGGCATCAGCAAGCAATCGGACATAGCCCTCATCGGAAGGTTCGCCGAAGGATTCGTCATAGGAGAACTCCATCTCCACGGGTCGGCTGCGCATTCCCGACCCGGGTGACTTCACCTCAAATTTGAATTCAGCTCCTTCATCCGGCTGGATGCGCAGGATCAGCTGGTTAGCGGTTGGCCCACCGGTGGCTGCATCAAACAGGTGCACGGGGGCTTCCCGAAAGGTCAGCACCACTTCACTCAAGCGTTTGGCCAGGCGCTTCCCTGTGCGGATATAGAAGGGCACCCCCTGCCAGCGCCAGTTGTCGATGAATAATTTCGTGGCCACATAGGTTTCGGTGGTGCTGGTTGGATCAACACCCGGTTCCTCTCGGTAGCCGCTCAGAGGTGCGTCGCTGCTGCCTCCCGGCGCGTATTGACCCCGGACACAGCAGTTCCAAGGCTCCAGTTCATCCGCGAGTCGAGCCGCCTGGAGAACTTTGGCTTTTTCATTGCGAATGGCTTCCGGATCAAAACGCCCTGGCGGTTCCATTGCGGTGATCGCGAGCATCTGGGTGAGATGGTTCTGAACCATGTCCCGCAAAGCACCCGAGCTCTCGTAGTACCCAGCCCGTTCTTCAACACCAACGGTTTCAGCTGCGGTGATCTGCACGCTGGAGATGTAATTCCGATTCCAGATCGGTTCGAAGATGGCATTGGCAAATCGCAGAACCAGGATGTTCTGGACTGTTTCCTTCCCGAGGTAGTGGTCGATCCGGAAAATCTGATTTTCCTGGCCGCAGGCTTGAACGACTTTGTTCAGGGATTGGGCACTGCTGTAATCCCGACCAAACGGCTTTTCAATCACCACCCGGCTGCGTTTGGGATCCTTCAGCAAGCCTGCGTCGGCCAGAGCTCTGCAACCGCTTCCATAAAACGTGGGTGAAACGGAGAGATAGAAGGTGCGATTGCCTCGCGTGGCGCACTGCTGGTCAACCTGCTCAAGTCGACTGCCCAGCCGCACAACATCCTGTGGCTGTTGCAGATCAACCGGTTCATAGAACAGCTTGGAGACAAACTGGTCCCATGCCTGGGGACTTTCCCTGATGCGATCCGTCAGGGCTTCCGCCATCTTTCCGCGGAAATCCTGATCGCTCCAGGGCCGTCGTGCGCAGCCAAGGATCGCGAACTCACTCGGAAGTCGGCGTTGCTTGAACAGCTCGAACAACGCCGGCACCAGTTTGCGATGGGTGAGATCGCCACTGGCGCCGAAGATCACCAGGCACTGTGGAGCGATGACACGTTCCTGCCGGAGTCCAATCCTGAGGGGATTGGTGATGGTGGCGCTCATCGTGCCTTGGCATCTGACGCAGGTTTAGACCCGGAATCACAGCGCGACACTCGGATGACAGATGGATCTCAGAATCCGATTGCCCTTTGTTGTCAACCGAAAAAAAAAGACCCACCAACGGTGGGTCCTGTGGAAGCCGCAATGGCTTTTTTGATCGTGCAGACGATCAATAGGTTTCGACGTGCCAGCGGTCGGCTTTCTTGAGCTGAGGGCGCAGCTCTGACCAATCCAGCCCCTTCGCCGCTGCAGCGGCTGTCATGGCTTCGTCAATGCCGGGTTCCATTCCGCGCAGGCCACACATGTAGACGTGCGTCTTTGGATCTTCGATCATGGCGAAGATTTCATCGGCGTGCTCGAGCACACGATCCTGGATATACATCCGGCCGCCCTTGGTGTTCTTCTGCTCCCGGCTGATGGCCTTGGTGTAGCGGAAGTTGTCGGGGTAGGTCTCCTGATAGTGGTTGAAATCTTCGTCGTACAGAAGGTTGGCTGTCTTCGGTGCACCCATGAACAGCCAGGCTTTCCCGCGGAAGGTCCAGCCATTGGCTTCACGCTCACGGGGTTCGAACATCTTGCGCAGGTAGGTGCGCATCGGTGCAATGCCGGTTCCGGTGGCCAGCATGATGATGTTGGCGTCTTCGTCGTCAGGAAGAAGCATCTCCTTGCCGACGGGTCCAGTGATTTTGACCTTGCTGCCGGGTTCGATGTCACAAAGGAACGTTGAACAAACGCCGTAGATCTGTTCTCCGGCGTCGTTTTTGTATTCCAGTTGACGGACGCACAGTGAAACGGTGTTGTCCTGATAGTTATCGCCGTGACGGGTGCTGGCGATCGAGTACAGACGCAGCTTGTGGGGTTTGCCCTTGGCATCTTCGCCATCGGGAATGATGCCGATGCTCTGGCCTTCCACGTACTGAAGCTGCGGGTCGCCACCGGAGAGATCGAAGGTGATGTGCTGAACCCGACCGATGGCGCCGTCCTTGAGCAGGGAATAGTTCTCTGTCACCGTGCCGACGAATGGCGTCTTCGGCTTGTAGGTGTTGACCGGAACGTTCGCGTGGGGCTTTTTCTTTGCAGGGGTTGCCGCAGGCTTCGAGGCAGGAGCGCTGGCGACGGGCTTGGCAGCAGGGGTGCTGGGAGGTGTCGGTGCACCTTCACCTGCCGGAGTGACGGCGAGAATGTTGGCTCCGGTGGCACCAAGACGCTTGAACAGCGCTGAGAGCTGGTTGAAGGCCACGCGATAGGTCTCAATCACGGAAGGGCGGGATCCGACCTGACGACCACTGGCGATCACCGTGAACAGCGTTGAATTGGATTGGCCTGCCCCGGCAATGGACACCCGCATTGAAGAAACCCACTTTTCGTGGCGCGACTATAAGCGGGGTTCAGCGCACAACAGGTTTTTGTGCGCACATCGAGGACAGAGCCTAAGGAAATTATTAAGCTCCGGATACTCTTTCTTAAGATCCGACTGCTTCGATCGACTTCGAAGCTCAACGATTCCAATTGCGTCTTGATCAGTCCCAAATCACTGTTGCGCTTGCGTCCGGACGGATCAGAGACAGCCGCGTCAGTCGATGGCGACGGTCGGTCTGCTTCAAGTGCCATTGAACAGACGATGGAGCGCATGCCCATGGGTGTGCGACGCCTTGCCGTTCAGTTGCGCTCACCCATCCCTGAGCAGCTGTTCTGGGATGTTCTGACGGATTACGAGAATCTCAGTTCCTTTATTCCCAATCTCAGCTCCAGCGAGTTGGTGACGCGTTCGGGCCACACCGTGCAGTTGCGTCAGGTCGGCAGTCAGCAGTTGCTTGGTCTGAGGTTTTCAGCTCAGGTTCTCCTCGAGTTGACCGAATACCGCCCTGAGGGGCTGCTTCGCTTCCACATGTTGAAGGGAGATTTCCGACGTTTTGAGGGGACCTGGCGCATCACTCGTGTTCCTGATGGTTGTTCGCTGGTCTACGAGCTGACCGTCCAGGGCTGCATTGGCATGCCCATCGGTCTGATTGAAGAACGCCTTCGCGACGACCTCACCAGTAATCTTCGAGCCGTTGAGCGGGAAGCCAACCGTCGATTTCAACAGCAACCCAGCTGATTAAAAGGCATTAAAAAAGGCGCCCTTGACGAGTGCCTGTATGTGAATTGCTCAGCAATTCATTCATACCCCCAAGGGGATTCGAACCCCTGTCGCCTCCGTGAAAGGGAGGTGTCCTAGGCCTCTAGACGATGGGGGCGAGGCCGTGTCCGGTGAGCGATCTCCGCTCCCGTTCACCCCTCAAAATTACGCGTC
>JBGKDR010000028.1:0-3993 GCA_042954225.1 Parasynechococcus sp. | reverse complement strand
TTGCCATAAGGAATTCACCTCAAGCCAAGGAACTGAAAGATCGGATTCGAAGCAACTGGCTGGTGGCACCTGGGGCCATGACGTCCAGAGGTGTGGCTGTGGGGATCCGGGGCACCTGGCGGCTGTGCAACAAGGGCCTAGGCGGTGCGGTGGATGTCGATTGGCGTGGCGCTCAAGGATTGCCGACCAAAGGACCAGCCTCACGGGTTGGTGGAAACTGTTGGAGCAGGGGCCAGAAAGTCAGGCTGCTTCTTAAATCTGCTGTGGTGGAGAGTCGGCCGTCATGGGCTCCTCCGATTCGATGCAGATACTTTCTTCGGCGCTGGTGCCTTTGCCTACCCGTCTTCATGCTCATTGCCTCTGCAGGCCATTCCGAGGAGAGTGAGAACGGCGTGCCTGTGTTGCTTCAGATCAACAGCAGTGAGAGCAGGGCAAGCACTGCCAGCAACGCAACACCGATCAGGACGGCAACGACAAACGGCCGCACATCAACCCGCTCATACCGTGTGCGGCGGCAGCTGGAGCATCGACGCTTTCCTGGAAATGCTGCCAACCCAAAGGCCATCGAACCGTCAGCGTTTTGGTGCGGTGGTCGGTCGAACGGATCCCGCTTCAACGGTGCTCAGCACGTCGCCGTCCTGGGTGTCGACGATCCTGTAGGTGTGCGCAGTCACCAGTGACTTGGTCCGAGCATTCATAAAGGCCTTGAAGGACGTGCGGAAACACATTTCCTTCACCCATCCTTTCCCTTGATCCTGGCGTTCAATGCAGTACATGGAACGAGAGAGCGATGCTTTGTTGTAAACGTCCTTGGTCGCTTGTCGTTCAAATTTTCAGCTCTTCCTCGGGATCATTTTTTGGCACGAGCATGCTGAGTATTTCTCGCTACAGCATTGTGCTGTGAATGGGGCAATGTTGCGGCAGATGTTGGCTGGCTGTGACCCCTGAAGAGCAATACGTTCTGTTGATGGATGCTGCCTACAGGGCCACAGACAAAGAGACCTACTACGCGTTGATGCAGAAAGCTGACCAGGTGCTGAAGTCCCAGGGTTATGTCTCTGAGACTTTTGATCAACAAGCGGCCTAGCTCAGAAGCCAAAGCTTGCTAACTGAGCGGTTGCGTCCTCCACAATGATTGTTGCGAGCTCTGCGCTGGTTTGGGTGTCTGGGTGGAAGTCGTCGACAAAGGAGATCTCGGTGAGTTGATCTCTGGCGTCCTCGCCGTTGATCACCGCAATGTTGTCGTAGTCCTGGTATTTCTTCTCCAGCTTGTGGGTCAGCTTCTGTCCAATCAGATTGATGACATGAAGTGCTTTGGCCTGATCGTCGGTTGAGAAGTTTGTCAGCCAGTCCTGGGTCTCAGGCGTGTTGTCCAGCGGTGGTGGCCCTGCAATCGCGATCTCATCGGTGAATGAACTGATGTGTCTCACCGTTTTCTTGAGATTCTTCGCAATCGGCTTGGCCATGTCATAGGCCAATTGTCTGTCATCCTTCAGTGTTTCTGTGCTGATCACTTCCTGAATGGCATCAACGCTTTTTAATGCATCTCTGATGTCATTCCCCCCGCAGCTAAGAAGCACATCCACGTCGGTTTGTGTGAGATAGAACGGTTTCCGCTCTAAAAGCACCTCTTTCTGTTCCTGCAATCCAATCCCGATCACCTGGCCGACCAACGGAAGTGAATATCCGGGTGCTGCGTCTGTTCGAGCCCCAGCATGGGCATAGTTGTGCACTTGGACAGGTTGCGGTGCAACTGGACTGAGCACTGAGATCAATTGGGCATCGTCAATCCCTGCGCCCATCTCAAGGGCGATCCACTCACCGAGCACCGGTCCATCCGAGGCTTTGGTATTGCCACCGCCATCGTATTTCGAGTCCTCAAACGGGTTCTGGCCAATCAGTGACAACAACCCAGCTGTATTGCCTGAATCCATCAGGCTGTCGCCAAGAATGATCAGTTGTTGTGTCATCTTTACACTCTTTCTGCAGACAGTATCACATTCTTGTCGGTTGATTTGTAATCCTCAGGATCATCACTTCGTTTCTTTTTGACGCCATCTTGGTTGAGATTGCGTCCGGATCTGTCCCGCCTCAGCGTCCATGGCAATGCTCGAAGGCCTTGAGTTCGTTCATGCGTCCAGGCCCCTTTTGTGACCCGGCATTGATGGCATCGCGCATGCTGATCTGAGCGTCCACGCAACGGTTGAAGCGGTGGTGCCTCATCGCCTGGGGCACCAGCAGCACGGCGATCGTCAGCAGGCTCAAGGTGCTGATGGCAGCCAGAACGGGGATGGCGTGGGCACGCACCATCTCCCTGGTTGTCAGGGATTGGTTGTTGTGGTCAGACATACCCGGTTCGTTTCATCAAACTGACCATGCCTCGAATCGCCTTGGATGTCTCGTGCCAGTCGTTTGATTCGTCGTCTCGACAAGGTTCTTGCGCGGTACGACAGTTTCGGTGACGACCCCAGTTCCTTTGTCGACAGCGTGCTCGCCTCTCTCGACGATGAGCGAGCCTCCCTCGCCCGGAAATCCAAGCCGGAGCACTGGGCTGCGATCTACGTCGAGCGCGATCGGGCACGGATCAAGCAGGAGGTGCTCAACCGTGTGATGGCCGACGGCTCACAGTCCAGTCCAGCGGGCGATTGAGCCACCCAGAACAGCGGCAATCACTCCGCAGGCCAGAGCCTGAAGCATGAAAGGTCCGGGATCCCTGGGGATCCAGCCGTCGATGATTGTGCTGGCACTGTCAAAGGTCTCCAGCTCGACGGTCCAATGGTTCAGCTGGCGATCGATGGCCTCTTCAGACCAGGACAACCGACGCAGCTTGGCGCGGAGCTTGATCGTTTCAACCTCTGTCACGCCCAGGCTTGTCGCTTTGGCGACGTCATAGCGGGTTTGATCGGTCGGGTGTGTCCCGGTGGTCCGTCAGGATGGGGGAATTCCTTTGAGGAGGGATGCATGCGAAGTGCTCCGTCCTGCCCGCTCCATCTCGGATTGCTCGACAGTCCGGATTACTGGACCGACAACGCCCTGGTGGCCACAGTCCGCCCACTGTCTGCGGATGAATGGCACCGCTTGGCCCTCGGTTCGCAAACCCAGAAACAGCGACAACGGCGCAACAACCCTTTCATTGATTGAGCGATGACGCCATGAAATGGTGAGCTGGTCTCGACAACCGTCGTTAAGATTCGAAAACCCCCATCGTTTACAACGTTTTCAGTGGTCGATCAGCGTCGCGATTCAATGATTCGGTCGCTGCGGGATCGCTTCCGCAAAGCCGATGAATCTGGCGATGCCAGGGCCAAGCAGGCGTTGTTCCGTGAAGCGATTTACCTGGGAATCCAGCCTGAGCAGTTCACGGCTGCTTGATGCAGCGTGAACGAGACCTTCTGCTCTTCCGCACCCTCTGGGGCTGGGACGGATCCTGGACTGCTGCCATCAACCAGGCCGTTGCAGACGGGTTTGACGGTCTGGAGACCAATCTTGATCATCCCTGTCTTCGGGAGGTCGGCCCCATTCAGGCAGCAGCAGCCCTTAGGGAACAGAACCTCCAACTGATCGTGGAGTTGGTGACCGGCGGGGATTACACGCCGGATCTGAGCTGGTCACCGCAGCACCATCTCGAGCAGCTCCAACGCCAGATTCCGGACGCACTGGCGTTGCAGCCGCTGCGGATCACCCTTATCACCGGCAGCGACAGCTGGAATCACGCGGTTCAGGACCACTTTCTGGCGTCAGTGCTGGATCTGATCGAGCCGCTCGACGTGCCGGTCAGCCTGGAAACCCACCGCAGCCGCAGTCTGTTCAACCCCTGGACACTGCCCCCCCTGCTGCAGCGGCATCCACGCCTGAGGCTCACAGCCGATGTCAGCCACTGGTGTGCGGTGACGGAGCGCCTGATGACCCCCGATCTCAGCGTGATTCAGGCGGTGGCTCCCCATGTGGACCACATCCATGCCCGTGTGGGTCATGCCCAGGGGCCGTCGGTCT
>JBGKDR010000027.1:0-2054 GCA_042954225.1 Parasynechococcus sp. | reverse complement strand
TCCCGTCCGTTCGCTGGCGGCCCACCCCGGCCTGGCGCGCACCAACCTCCAACCCACCGCGTTGGCGAGTGCCGGTCAGCCTCTGGAAGCCCTGGGCGTCCGCCTGATGCAGCCCCTGTTCCAGAGTGCGGCCATGGGTGCCCTGCCGCAGCTGCATGCCGCGACGGCAGCGACGGTGCAAGGCGGCCAGCACTACGGCCCGGACCGCTTCGGGGGTCTTCAGGGATACCCAACCCGCTGCCGCATCGCCGCCACGGCCCTCGACCCATCCCAACGGCAACGACTCTGGGCCGTCAGTCAGGAGCTGATTGACCGTGTCGGATGACATCGCCCGGCTTCAACGGCTTGCGCCCTACGCCATGGGACGGGCCCGCCGGGGCGTCATCGGCGCCAGTCGCTACGCCAAACGGCTTCGAACTGAACTGCTGAGCGCTGCGCAGGATTCGGACCAGCGACCGGTGCTGATCAGCGGTGAGCCGGGGCTGGAAAAGGACAACCTTGCGGCCCTGATTCACTTCGGCTCCCCGGCCCGGCGACGCCTGTTGGTGCGTCTTGACCCCATGGACCTCCAGGGGCAAGGGCGCGGGATTCTCGAGGACATCGGTGCCAACACCCTGCTGATCAGCGGGATGGACCAGCTCCAGAGCGACCTTCAAGCCCATGTGCAGGCGATGGCCCGCGGTGAGATCGACGGGTTCACCGGGCGAGTGATCGTCACCACCGAAAGCAGCCTGCCGGACTTCGACAGCCTTTCCATTGCGATCCGGGTGCCGCCGCTGCGCGTCAGACGCTCGGATCTCGGGGATTGGATGCGGTACATGATCCGCCTGCATGCTGGCGGCCTCGGCTGGTCCCGACCACCGGAGCTTCCGGAGTCGGTGGTCCGCCGCCTGCAGAACCATGCCTTCGCCGAGAACCTCGCGGAACTGGATGATCTGGTGCAACGCGCCCTGCGCCAGGTGCGGCTGCAACCGCCGGATGGGCATCCGCCGATTCTCCCCGAGGCCGCGTTCTGGCTCAACCGCGACGATCAACTCCCCCGCTTTGATCTCTGGCGGTGGAAGCCGCAACTGCGCCAGTGGATGCGCTCCAAAACGCTGTGGACCGTCCTGCTCTATGGGCTGGTCAGCTGGCTGTTCATTGGCGCCAATCTCGTGCTCTGGCTCGGACCACAGACCCGTGCTGAGAATCCGGTTCTGATTCTGTTCTGGGCCTGGTGGTGGCCGCTGATTGTGCTCACCTACCCACTGCTGGGACGGCTCTGGTGTGCGGTCTGCCCCTTCATGGTCTGGGGATCGATCAGCCAGAAACTGACCCCGTGGCGCAAACGCATCTGGCCCCATGGCGACCTCGACCGCTGGGCGTCACCGCTGCTGGCCGCGGGATTTGGACTGATTCTGGTCTGGGAGGAGGTCTGGAATCTGGAGAACACGGCCTGGTTGAGCAGCTGCCTGCTGCTGGTGATCACAGCGGGGGCTGTGATCGGATCCACGCTGTTTGAGAAGCGGTTCTGGTGCCGTTACCTCTGCCCGGTCGGTGGCATGAACGGCCTGTTCGCGAAGCTCTCCATCGTTGAACTGCGGGCGGAGTCGGGAACCTGCAGCGGCAGTTGCAGCACCTATGCCTGCTTCAAGGGAGGCCCCGCTGACGGCGAGGGCATGGCCACCGCAGGGTGTCCCCTGGGCACCCATCCCGCCCACCTCACGGACAACCGCAACTGCGTGCTGTGCATGAGCTGCACGCAGGCCTGCCCCAACCGGTCGGTGCAGCTGCGCCTGCGCCCTCCCGCCGCCGACCTGCAGAAGGCGATGCATTCCCCGGACGGCGAGCGTGGCTTGATCCTGGTGCTGGCTGGAGGCATCTGCCTGCATCACTGGGATCGTCTGCTGGGTTGGCTGCCGTTGGCACCGGTTTCTCTACAAGACGGTCCGCTGCTGCCGCGCCTCAGCTTTGCCCTGATGGCGCTGGCACTTCCGGCCCTGGGGGGACTGTGGCTCGAACGCCGCTGGCTGTATGTGGCCCTGCCACTGCTCTGGTCGCTGCTGCTGGCCAGG
>JBGKDR010000026.1:0-12776 GCA_042954225.1 Parasynechococcus sp. | reverse complement strand
GCTCTCCGTTTTCAGGCCGTTCTGCGTCCGCAAGGTCGAGCGCTGCTGAGTGGCCTTCTGGTGGATCAGGCGGCACGGTTGACGGCGGTGCTGGACGATCTGGGCTGGCAGGTGACCGCTCAGACGGCCCAGGGGCGCTGGGGGTTGCTTGAACTCCGTCGACGCGTTGCCAAATAAGCCCGCCTTATCTGTTGGTCGTCGTGTGATTGGCCTTGGCGGAACTGCTTCAAGGAAGCGCCGGTCACTGGCCCAAGCCGATGTAGATAAGTGCGGTCCTGCGGATTCGATCTTTTCGGATCTTGCACACTCCAACCATCCATGGCTTCCTACAAGGTCACTCTGATCAGCGAGAGCGAAGGTCTGAACAAGACCATCGAGGTGCCCGACGATCAGTACATCCTCGACGCCGCTGAAGAGCAGGGCATCGATCTCCCTTATTCCTGCCGTGCAGGCGCTTGCTCCACCTGCGCAGGCAAGATCACCGCTGGCACCGTGGATCAGTCCGACCAGAGCTTCCTGGACGACGATCAGATCGAAGCCGGTTTCGTGCTGACCTGCGTGGCATACCCCACCTCCGACTGCACCATCAAGACCCACGCCGAGGAAGAGCTCTATTGAGTTCTCTTCACCGCAAGGTGTTGTCTCAACCACTCCTTCGGGAGTGGTTTTTTATTGTCAAAATGGCGTGATGAGCCCAGCTGAAACAGGCGAGCTGCTCGTTCCGGGCACGATTCACACCAGCCCCGGCGGTCAGTACAGCTTCCGTGTCCTTGGTCCCTGCTGCCGCCTCTTTGACCGCGACGAGCTGCCATGGCCCTGCTGTCGTCTGGCCTGGCGAAGCAAGGAGCCCAGCTGGCGACGGGTTGGCCGTCGCTTCGTGCCGGATCTGGCGGCCCGTCGCTGCCCGTCCTATGCGGTGGAGCTGCTCCAGCCCGGCTCGAGGCCGACCGCCACGGTGCTGACGCTGTTCTCCCAGCGCTTCAACCGTGAGCTTCAGGAGTGGTGGTACAGCCGTCACCCCCGCAGCATGGAGCCCGGCAATGATCGACCGCTTCCAAGCAAAAACCCCGCCGACCTGAAGGCCGACGGGGTGTAATCGCGCGGTCCCGACCAGGGACCGGATCGCAGCGGATCAGAAGTAGATCTTGCCGCCGCCCCATGCTGTGCCCTGCACCTTCGGGGACACCAGGATGTAGCCGGCCATCAGGCGCAGTTCCTCGTCGGTGAGATCACGCATGGCGGGGTACAGCTCGGCGTTGCGCATGCTGGGGTGCAGGTCAGCAATGCTGTATTCGCCGTCGTAGGACGTGGGGTCCTTCATGTAGTCGACCAGCGCATCAACGTTGTCGCGGGCCGGAGTGGCCAGGGCCAGGGTCTCGGGGTCGAGGCCGACGTTGTGGTTGGTCTTGGTGATGCCACCGGCGTGGCAGGTGCCGCAGCTGGTGTTGAAGACCTTGCGACCGGTGTTGATTTCCTGCTCGCTGAAGGTGACCTCAGTGCCATCGGGCGCCGCAGGCACGGTCAGCGTTTCGGCATCCCATCGGGCCGCATGAGCCGGGGATGTGAAGACCAGGCCGATCAGCACTGGAACAAGAATCAGAAGCCCCTTCAGGGACCGTCGCATAGAGGAGAAAAGAGAGGCCATGAAGGACGCCGGAGATCGACGGACAAACCGCACCCAGCCCTTGTATCACGGCGCGTTGGCTTGCTGTCGGGGGATCAAGAACTGTTGCAGCGGGGTGTGACGTCAACGCTGAGAAAGTCCTTCGCCACGATGGTGTTCGGAAAGATGGCGCAGGCTTCCTTGAGCAGGTCGTCGGGACCCATCGGATTCCCCGGGACGTAGCGCGGACTCAGGTGGGTCATCACCAGCTGACCGACCCCGGCTTCCGCTGCGGTCTGGGCGGCCATGGTGCTGGTGGAGTGCTGCTTCTGGAAGGCCATCTCCGCCTCGCCATGGGAGAAGGTGGCCTCATGGATGAGCATGTCCGCACCGCGGGCCAGCTCGACGGCGGCCTCGCAGAACACCGTGTCCGTGCAATACACAAGGCTGAGGCCGGGGCGTTCCGGTCCGCAGAGCTCGGATCCATCGATGCGGCGCCCGTCCTCGAGGGTCACCGTGGCGCCCCGTTTGAGCTCCGCATAGACAGGCCCTGGCGGAATGTTGAGCTCCCGGGCCTTGGCGATGTCGAAGCGCCCTGCCCGCGGTTTCTGGTCCACCCGATAGGCATAGGCGGGAACGCGGTGGTGGAGAGGCGTGCAGCGAACGCTGAAGTCGTCGTCTTCGAAGAGCACGGTGCCGGCTTCCGCTGCCGGACGGCTGCGGTGCACCTCCAGGGGATAGCCGATCCGGGTGGAGCTGGTGCGCAGAACGCCGTTCAGATAGCTGTCCAGGGGGTCGGGGCCGTACAGATCCACCCCGTGGTTGCTGCTTCCCGCCAGGCCAAGGCTGGCCAGCAGCCCGGGCAGGCCGAAGACGTGATCGCCGTGCATGTGGGTAATGAATACCCGCCGCAGCTGGGAGAGGCGGAGGTCGCTGCGCAGGAACTGATGCTGCGTTCCCTCACCGCAGTCGAACAGCCAAAGCTCCGCCCGCTGGGGCAACCGCAAGGCGACGGAAGAAACGTTGCGTGCCCGTGTCGGGACGCCGGAACTGGTGCCGAGAAAGGTGACCTGCACGGCCGCTGATCCTCAGGTCACATGCTGCCATCTGGCTGGTCCACGGCGAACACGGCACACTGGGGCGCCCCATGTCGTTTCGAGGTGTCTGCTGCCGTCCTGTTCGGCTCCGTCGCACGGTCTGCCGTCGGACTGTCTGCCCTCGGGCTCAGCGTTGTTGTGCCGCCCATGGCGGCTGTGGCGGTCGACCGTTCCCCGGAGATGCGGGTGCTCTTGCATGAAGGGCCCCATCTGCGCCTGCGTGCCGATGGAACGCAGGCCATCACCCTTCAGGGTCTGCCGGAGGGAGAGCGGCAGGTGCGGCGCCTGGAATTGCGTCTGCAGGCCAGTGGTCTGCTGGTTCTGATTGACGGCGACGAGCGTCGCTTGTCTCTGTCGACGATCCTGAGGGCCAGCAATGACGACCCTCGGGGGATCTGGTTGGGCACCCGTCGCTACCGGGGTGAGCTCCAGCTCAGCGGCCGCGGCGGGCAGCTGCGGGTCATCAATGCTCTGCCGATCGAGACCTATCTCGCCAGTGTGGTGGGCAGCGAAATGCCGGAGGCCTGGCCGATGGCGGCGCTGCAGGCCCAGGCGGTGGCCGCGCGCACCTATGCCTTTCGTCAGCGCAAGCGTGGCGGCGGCTGGGACCTCAAGGCCACGGTCGCCAGTCAGGTGTATCGCGGGGCTGAATCGGAAACGCCCCGCACCCGTGAGGCGGTGGACTCCACCCGCACCCTGGTGCTCGTCCATCGCGGTCAGCTGATCGATGCGGTGTTTCACAGCAGTGCTGGGGGTGTCACTGAAGCCAGCGGCATGGTCTGGCGGCATCAGCTCCCCTATCTGGTGAGTGTTCCGGACCATGACCAGCACAGTCCGGTGCATCGCTGGGAGGAACGCTTCAGTCCGGCCCAATTGCGGCAACGGCTTCCGGAGACCGGTGGGATCAAGGCTGTCGACGTGCTGGCACGCACCAGCAGTGGCCGGGTGCAGCGGGCTCGGATCCGCGGACCGCAGGGGGTGTTGCTGCTGGAGGGGGCTGAATTGCGCCAGCGCCTCGGGCTCAAGAGCACCCTGGTCAGCTTTGAGATGGTCAGCGGCCGGTCCTGGATGCTGCCTCTCCCGCCACCGCCTCCCCCACCGTCTGGCTCCGGTGCCAGTCCAAGAGGACCTTCCCGGCTGGATCGGATCACGGCGTCGATCGCGTCACCGTCCCCCGGTTCGTCCCGGCAGCGGCTGGTGGCGCCGGCCCCGTCCGTGCTGCCGTCTCCGTTCCGTCGGCCCCAGGGGGTGCAAGGACCACCCGGACCGGTGCTGCTGGTTCGCGGACAGGGCTATGGCCACGGCGTGGGCATGAGTCAGTGGGGAGCCCATGGGCTGGCGGAGCAGGGTGTCGATTTCCGTTCGATCCTTCGGCATTACTACCGAGGCGCGGAGGTGGTTCCCTTCCGGACACTGCGCAATCCATCCCTGGCACGGATGCCCTCACCAAGGCCAATCTGGAACGGTTGATTGCTTGCCGCGTGTGGAGGCTTTCCCCCAGCGCCTGAACCATCACCGCTCAGCGGCGTCCCTCACCGAGGCTCTGGCGGAACGGTTGGAGCACCAACTGCGGCGGCCGATGCGGCGCCCCCTTGGTCTGGCCACTGGACGCACGATGGAGCCGGTCTATGCCGCTCTGGTGAAGCGTCTGCGCCGCTGGAGCACCGAGGACCTCGAGGCGCTGCGTCGGCGTTGGCTCAGTTTCAACCTCGATGAGTACTGCGGTCTCGACCGTGCTGATCCGCGGAACTACCGCCAATTCATGGTGCGGCATCTCGGTGAACCGCTGCAGCTGCCGATCGACGCCCTGCAGTTGCCCGATGGCGCGGCGACGGATCCGACAACGGCCGCGGCGGCCTACCGCTCAGCGCTGCAGCGGGCCGGTGGAATCGGCGTGCAGCTGCTCGGTCTCGGGAACAACGGTCATGTCGGTTTCAATGAGCCCCCCTGCCGAGCGGATCAGGCCTGCCATGCGGTGGTGCTCTCGGAGGAGACCCGGCAGCAGAACGCCGGCCTGTTCGGCGGTGATCCCGCCCGAGTGCCTGCGAAGGCGATCACCCTGGGGCTGCAGGACATCCTGGCGGCTGAGGAGATTCATCTGGTGGTGACCGGCCCGGCCAAGGCGGAGGTCCTCCAGCGTCTGATCACGTTGCCGGCGCCCGATCCAGGCTTGCCAGCGAGTTGGTTGCAGGGACATCCGAACGTCTGGCTCTGGGCTGACCAGGCCGCCCTGCCTACGGTGGATCGACTTGCCCAGGTGCGTTGAGCATCGACCCCGTCGAACGTCGTCTCGAGCAGCGGTTTGAAGCGGAGAAACTCTCGCGCTTCATCGCTGAATGTCAGGACATTGAGGCTCTGCGTGAGACCGCCATGGCTCTGATGCAGCAGCTTCAACAGCAGAAGGCCGCGAGTGCCTGGATGGCGACGCGGGCTTCGGAATCGGAGAACGCGAAGCTGGAGATGCTGGCGGAGATGATCCGCCGCAAGACCAGCACCGACGGCTGAACTCCCACAGGTTCAGGAGCTCAGCCGTGGTTGTCATTCAGCCGTGATCCTTCTGCCAGCGGCTGAGGTTGGCGGGGGAGAACTTGTGCCCGTGTTTCGCGCCGACCTTGACCACGCAGGAGTTGTCCTTGCCGCAGCGCTGCACCTCATCGCGGATGGAGTCGTTGCTTTGCACCCGCGACATGAACGTCTCCAGCTGTTTCATCGACATGGTTGATTGCTCCAGAAGAGGCTGACCTCGACCTAGCCGTGCTCTGAGCGGCCTTGGTGTCACGACAGATTTCGTCCGGAATTCCTGACACATTTGTTCAGGCTGGGCTCAATCGATCTGCAGCTCTGGATCCAGCTCGAGATTGGCGCTGACGCTGCGCACGTCATCGAGGGCTTCCAGGGCATCCAGCAGTTTCAGGCACTGCTGCGCCGTCTCGCGGTCATCGATGCGCAGGCTGGTGAGCGGTGTCCAGACATGGCCCCATTCGGTCACCGTCCAGCCCTGCTGCCGTAACCCGTCCTGCAGAGCCTCCAGGCGATTGAACGCCCCATGGACGGTGGCTCCGGCGCTGGTGAGTTCGTATCCCTCGGCATCCAGCTCGATCAGACTCTCGACCAGGCGCTCTTCGTCGTCGTCGGTGGCGACGATCTGCACGTCGCTGCGGTGTTCGAACAGGTAACTGACGCAGCCGGTTTCACCGAGATTGCCGCCGTTCTTGCTGAAGGCGAGTCGCAGATCGGCCGCCGTGCGGTTGCGGTTGTCGGTGAGTGCGTCCACCATCACCGCCATCCCGCTGGGGCCATAGCCCTCGTAGCGCACCTCCTCCAGCTGGGCTCCATCGCCGCCTGAACCGGACCCCTTGGCGATGGCGCGATCGATGTTCGAGGCCGGAACCCCGGCGGCCCGGGCCTTGCTGATCGCCGTGCGTAACTGGAAGTTGCCCGCGGGGTCGGCACCGGCCCGCGCCGCCACCATGATCTCGCGCCCGAGGCGGGTGAACACAGCGCCACGCTTGGCATCGACCACCGCCTTGGTGCGTTTGATCTGGGACCATTTGCTGTGGCCAGCCATGCGAGCGCATCAGGGATTCCGCTGCTGGGAGGGTACTCAGCGATACCTGGGTCGTCCCTCAGCCTGCGGCGTTGAACACCACCTTGGGCCGCAGCAGCGCGTCCGCTTCGCGGTGGCCGATGCCCGCGATACTCCCATCGGCTTGGCACACCACCACCGCCTGTCCGGGTTCCGCGTCGTCGCAGGGTGGCATCACCAGGCGGCGGCCGCAGCGCCAGTCGATCTCCTCGTCGGTTGTCAGCTGCCGCGTGGGCAAATGCTGCAGAGCCACCAGGGGCGACAGCGGTGGGGGGGCGCTCTCGATGGTGGTGCCCTCCTCCGGCAGGGGATGGGCCAGGCTCTCGTCGAAGCCGAGGGCCTGGGTCCGCCGCAGCCGTGCCAGACATCCTCCACACGTCAGGCTGTCGCCGAGGTCCCTGGCCAGGGAGCGGATGTAGGTGCCTGAGGAGCAGCGCACCTCCAGCTCCAGCTGCCCGGCATCCGGCTCCCAGCGCAGCAGCTGCAGCCGATGGATGGTGACGTTGCGGGCCGGCAGGTCCATCACCTCACCGCGGCGGGCGCGGCTGTGGGCCCGCTCTCCATCGACATGAACCGCAGACACCTGGGGTGGTGTCTGCTGAATCGGGCCGCGGAACGCATCAAGGCACTGGTCCAAGTCGCCGCTGGTCAGCTCCGGCCAGGGCTGACGCTCCAGCACGTCCCCGTCGAGGTCGTCGCTGCTGGTGCGCACGCCCAGCTGGATGATGCCGCGGTAGGTCTTGTCGCCAGGGAGATAGGGCAGCAGCCGGGTGGCCGGTCCCAGGGCGATCGGGAGGACACCGGTGACGGAGGGGTCCAGGGTGCCGCCATGGCCGACACGCCGCAGGCCGTAACACCGGCGCAGCCGGCTGACGCAGCGGTGGGATGTGAGTCCGGCGGGCTTGTCAATCACCACAAACCCGAAGGGATCGGTCACCAGCGGCTTGCGTTCAGACAGGGAACTGTTGCATCTCGCCGGCTGCGTAGGTTGGCCGCCGCCGCTCCCACGCCATGCAACCGCTTCGAAGCAGTCTCGAGGTGGATGTCTCCGCGTTTCTCCGCGATGGCCTGGCGGTGAAGTCCCATCTCTGCCGCTACCTCGACGTTTCGCTCGAGGACCTGGAGCAGCAGCTGCCGCGCAGCACCGATGACCTCGCGGGACTGCATCCGGGCGCATTCAAAGCCGATGACGCCACAGCGTTCTACGAGGACACGGTTGGTACCGGTCACCTGCTGGAGCTGGCGGCCTGGCATCTCTCCAGTGCGGATTACATCGCCGATACCTTGCGGCTTCAGGGGATGGCGGCACGGGGGCAGGTGCTGGATTTCGGTGGGGGGATCGGAACCCACGCGCTCTCGGCAGCGGCTCTGCCGGAGGTGGATCACGTCTGGTTCGTCGACCTCAATCCCCACAACCGAGCCTTCGTGCAGCAACGGGCGGATGCGCTGGGGCTCGGCGCCAAGCTGACCACCCATCGCGATCTGGCTGAGACCGGCGAGGTGCGCTTCGACACCGTGGTCTGCCTCGATGTGCTCGAGCATCTGCCGGACCCTTCGGCGCAACTGCTGGAGTTTCACCAGCGGATGACGCCTGAGGCCATGGCGTTGCTCAACTGGTATTTCTTCAAAGGTCATCAGGGGGAATACCCCTTCCATTTCGATGATCCGGAGCTGGTGACGACCTTTTTCGGCACGCTGCAGGGCCACTTCCTCGAGGTCTTCCATCCGCTGTTGATCACAGCGCGTCTGTACGGGAAGGCTTGAGCCTTGAGCGTCGCGATCTGATGCAGCAAAAAGCCCCAGCACCAAGGAGGTGACTGGGGCCCTGAGCTATTCGTCGGTCTGAATTCAGACAGCAGCAGTGATGTTGATGCGCTTGCGGTTGCGGAGGCCGCGGCGAATGGTCTCGAACTTGACCACGCCGTCGGTCAGAGCGAACAGGGTGTCGTCCTTGCCTTTGCCGACGTTGATGCCGGGAAGCACGGAGGTGCCGCGCTGACGAATCAGGATGGAACCGGCGCTGACGGACTCACCGCCATAGGCCTTGACACCAAGGCGCTTGGAATTGGAATCGCGACCGTTGCGTGTTGAGCCTGTGCCTTTCTTATGTGCCATGAGGAAGGGGAAGTGGGGAAGTGCGTGTCGTTGGCTGAGGGCTCAACCGATGGCCTTGCCACCCACGGTGATGGATTCCACCATCACACGGGTCAGCTCCTGCCGGTGACCATTCTTGCGCCGTGTTTTCTTCTTCGGACGCATTTTGTAGACGATCACCTTGGGGCCGCGGCGATGGGCCATGACCTTGAGCTGAACGGTGGCGTCCTTGACGTAGGGCTTGCCGAGGTTGGTGCCGCTGGCATCCTTCACCAGCAGAACGCTGTCGAGGGTCACGGTCTCGTCGACGTTCGCCTGGAGACGATCGACGTCGTAATAACGCTTGGGCTGAACCCACAGCTGGGTTCCGGACGCCTCGACGATGGCGTAGGTGTCAGCTGATTCAGGGGGTGCCGCGGCTGCGGTCTTGGTGTCGGCCATGGGATGAAGACGCGGTCAGGCTCGGTCGAAACCGATTCGGCCTGAACTGCAATCGAAAGACAAACAAAGATCTTCGACCTTTGAGGCCCCCACCGTCAAGATTTCAGTACTGAACGCCTCTTGACCTCGAATGGCTGGGCCAGCGCTCACCATTGCTCTGCTGCTTCAGACCGCTGAGCTGGTCGAAGCGTGTCGACAGTGGTTACCCAGCAGTCGCTACAAGCCGGTTGAGATCAAGGTCGGTTCCGACTCCGAGCTCGCTGCTGTTCTTGACGCCCACCAGGACGATGTGGATGCCGTTGTGATCGAACAGCAGTTGCTGGACGGCCCTCAACGGCAGCAACTGCTCAACCAGGGTCTGCTGTTTCCGGCGGTGGTTGTCGGGGAGATGACGGGCCACGTCGATTACCACCCTGAGGAACTGCATCTGCCGGCGGATCAGTTGCAACAGCTCAGTTACAACATCGATGCCGCCATCTCCCGTTTTCTGAGGCAGGGACGTGTCGACGGACGCTCGGATGAGGCGGATCGCTCCACCGAGGCTGTCTGGAAGTTGTCGAGTCGCCTGCAGGAACGGCTGGGCTATCTGGGCGTTTTTTACAAGCGGGACCCGTCCCGCTTTCTGGGCAGCCTGCCCAAAGAGGAACGCCAGGAATTACTTCAGTCGCTGCAACGGACCTATCGCGATCTACTGATCAGCTATTTCAAGGATCCAGCTGCGGCGAATCAGGCCCTGGAGAGTTTTGTGAATACGGCTTTTTTCAGTGACCTCCCGATCACGCGAACCGTGGAAATTCACGTCGATCTGATCGATGGATTCTGGAAGCAGCTTCGTCTCGAGGGTCACAAAAACGATTTTCTACAGGATTACCGACTTGCGCTTCTGGATGTGATGGCCCATCTCTGTGAGATGTATCGACGTTCGATTCCACCGGATATTCCAATCACGAAAACAGCATCTGTTCGTGCCAATCCCACGAGTTCAGCGACCGACAGTTCGGAGGCATTGTCATGAGCCCACGCAAGACCTACATCCTCAAGCTTTACGTTGCAGGCAACACGCCCAATTCCATGCGCGCTCTCAAGACGCTGCGCAACATTTTGGAGACGGAATTCCGTGGTGTCTACGCGCTCAAAGTGATTGATGTGCTCAAGAATCCGCAGCTCGCGGAAGAGGACAAGATTCTGGCCACGCCAACGCTCTCCAAAATCCTGCCGCCTCCGGTTCGGCGGATCATCGGAGATCTGTCCGATCGGGAACGGGTGTTGATCGGACTGGATCTTCTCTACGACGAGTTGTCGGATAGCGCCTTGGCCGGTGGCTTCCTCGATGAGGTTGAGGAGGAGTCACAACCCTCGGTTGTGGATTCTTAAGCCGAGTGGTGTGACCTCCCGCCTCCTGCGTCGATCTTCCTATCGTCTGTTCATAGCTGTGACGTGATGCAGTTTCCTCCATCCAGCGGCAACACCCACATGCAGGTGCAGAAGCTCCCGACGGGAATCGAGGGCTTCGACGACGTGTGTCAGGGCGGCTTGCCCATTGGTCGAAGCACGTTGATCAGTGGAACGTCGGGAACCGGCAAGACGGTCTTTTCACTGCACTTTCTGCACAACGGGATCAAGCATTTTGATGAGCCCGGGATTTTCGTCACCTTTGAAGAATCCCCGCTCGACATTCTCAGGAATGCCGCGAGTTTCGGCTGGAATCTTCAGGAGATGGTTGAGCAGGACAAGTTGTTCATTCTGGATGCTTCACCGGATCCGGATGGACAGGATGTAGCTGGCAGTTTTGACCTCTCCGGATTGATCGAACGGATCAATTACGCGATCCGCAAATACAAGGCCAAACGGGTTGCCATCGATTCGATCACGGCTGTCTTTCAGCAATATGACGCTGTGTTCGTGGTTCGCCGTGAGATTTTCCGGCTGATTGCCCGACTCAAGGAAATCGGAGTCACCACGGTGATGACGACCGAGCGCATCGATGAGTACGGACCCATTGCCCGCTACGGCGTCGAGGAGTTCGTTTCCGACAACGTGGTGATTCTCCGCAATGTGCTGGAGGGAGAGCGCCGCCGCCGCACGGTTGAGATCCTCAAGCTGCGGGGTACCACCCATATGAAAGGGGAATTCCCGTTCACGATGGGAACCCACGGGGTGAGCATCTTTCCGCTGGGGGCCATGCGGCTCACCCAGCGCTCCTCCAATGTCCGTGTCAGCTCCGGCGTGCCCACCCTGGATGAGATGTGTGGGGGCGGATTCTTCAAGGATTCGATCATCCTGGCGACGGGCGCCACGGGAACGGGCAAAACCCTGCTGGTGTCCAAGTTCATTGAGGACGCCTGCCGCAATAAGGAGCGCGCAATTCTCTTCGCCTATGAGGAGTCCCGTGCCCAGTTGCTGCGCAACGCCACCAGCTGGGGCATTGATTTCGAGCAGATGGAACAGGACGGCCTGCTCAAGATCATCTGTGCCTATCCCGAATCCACAGGACTGGAGGATCACCTTCAGATCATCAAGACCGAGATCAATCAGTTCAAGCCATCCCGAATGGCGATTGATTCACTGTCGGCCCTGGCCCGCGGTGTCAGCCACAACGCCTTCCGTCAGTTTGTGATCGGTGTCACTGGCTATGCCAAGCAGGAGGAGATCGCTGGATTCTTCACCAACACCTCCGAAGAGTTCATGGGTAGTCACTCGATCACCGACTCCCACATCTCCACGATCACCGACACGATCCTGATGCTCCAGTACGTGGAGATCCGCGGCGAGATGGCCCGGGCCCTGAATGTGTTCAAGATGCGTGGGTCATGGCACGACAAGCGCATCCGTGAGTTCGTGATCACGGGCAACGGTCCTCAGATCAAGGACTCCTTCTCCAACTTCGAGCGCATCATTTCCGGTGTGCCGCATCGGGTCACCACCGACGAGCGCAGCGAGTTGTCCCGCATTGCCCGCGGCGTGTCGAGCGAGGACTGATCAGACCCGCTGCTCCACGTCGGAGCGGCGTTCGGAGCGCAGCCTCAGTTCATCGGCATCGGCCATTTCCAGGGGAAGGTCAAACCAGAAGGTCGTGCCGATCTCCAGTTCGCTGACCATCGCGATCTGGGTCCCGTGTTTTTCCAGGATCCCGCGCACGATTGACAGGCCCAAACCGGTTCCCACTTCCGTGTGCACGGCATTCTCGACCCGGAAGAAGCGGTCGAAGATCCGCTCCTGATCAGGCTGGCTGATGCCACAGCCGGTGTCCGCGATTTCCACCCGTAAACGCGGCAGCGGTGACACCAGCGTGCAGGTTGGTCCGGCTTGCGAGTCGGCGTCGGTTGCTGGAGGCAACATTCGGCAGGAGTCGGGCCAGGTGTAAGCGCGCAGGGCCAGCCGTCCACCGGCGCGGCTGAATTTCAGGGCATTGCCCACCAGGTTGTCGAGCACCTGCAGCAGCAGATCCCAGTTGCCCAGGATGTCCGGCATGTCGGGCTCCACATCGAGTTCCAGCGCGACACCTTTGTCCTCGGCATTGAGGCGGTAGGTGCGAAGCGTCTGCTCCATCGCCGGACGCAGATTCATCGCCTCGAACTGCACGCTGCGGCCTGATTCCAACCGCGAGAGGTCGAGAACGTCATTCACCAACCGGGTCAGTCGGTCGGTTTCATCGTTGGCGACACCAAGGAATTCCCGTTTCTCCTCGTCCGTGAGCTGATCCCCGAGGTCGTGAAGGGTTTCCACGTAGCTCTTGATGTTGAACAGCGGCGTTCTCAGCTCATGGGAGACGTTGCTGATGAAGCGGCTCTGGGCGGCATTGAGCTCCACCTCACGGGTGAGGTCCTGGATGGTGACGGCGATGCCCTTCAGCGATTCGCCGCTGACATCGCGCACGGACTGGAGCACGATCCGCAGTGTTCGCGCCGGGTCTCCGACGCTGCAGCGCAGGTCCTCGCTGTCTGAGCTGCCCCCG
>JBGKDR010000025.1:0-1638 GCA_042954225.1 Parasynechococcus sp. | reverse complement strand
ATTGAACAGATCGAGCATCCCTTCGCATCACCCTTGCCAACGAATAGGGTCAGGCCTGTGCATCGAATGACGCAACGCCTTGGGTGATTTCAGTGCGCGATCCGACGAAAAGCTCGGTGTCCTGATCTGTGGCCATGGCAGTCGCAATCGCCTCGCCGTTGAGGAGTTTGCGCAGATGGTGGAGGCCTTGCGACCACGTCTGGCCCCTCTCCCCGTCGAACACGGTTACCTCGAATTCGCCCGTCCCGTGCTCCGTGATGGCCTCGATGCCCTGCGGGCCAAGGGCGTGGACCGAATCCTGGCGATTCCGGCGATGTTGTTTGCGGCGGGTCATGCCAAAAACGACATTCCCTCCGTTCTCAACACCTACACCGCAGAAACGGGGCTGCCGATCGACTACGGACGTGAACTCGGGGTTGATCGACTGATGGTGGCCGCGGCCGGTGCACGGATTCAGGAGGCCCTGGATCGCGCCGACGCTGATGTGCCCCTCTCAGAGACCCTGTTGGTGGTGGTGGGACGTGGGTCCTCGGACCCCGACGCCAATTCCAATGTGGCCAAGGTGACCCGGATGTTGGTGGAGGGCTTCGGCTTTGGCTGGGGTGAAACCGTCTACTCCGGTGTCACCTTCCCTTTGGTTGAGCCAGGCCTGCGCCATGTCGTTCGTCTGGGCTTCCGTCGGATTGTGGTGGCTCCATATTTTCTTTTTTCGGGTGTCCTGGTGAGCCGGATCCGTCAGCACACCGAACGGGTTGCTGAGGATCACCCATCGGTCGAGTTCGTCTCTGCCAGCTACCTCGGCGATCACCCCAAGGTGGTGGAGACGTTCCGTGAACGGGTTGAGGACGTGATCCGCGGTGACACCGCGATGAACTGCTCGCTTTGTAAATACAGATCCCAGGTGCTGGGGTTTGAGCAGGACGTGGGTCAGGCCCAGGAGAGCCATCACCACCACGTCGAAGGTCTCGCTGAAAGTTGCACCCTCTGCGAACTGGAATGCACCGGCGCTTGCCAGCCCGATGGGATTCCTGTGCCCGTGCATTCCCATGAACACGGTGACCATGCCCATCACCATCCGATCTATCCCCATGCCGAGCATCCACTCGGTCCACGAACCCTGGGCTCTTCCGATTCCCTTCGGACTCCTTGAGATAACCCTCTGATTTGCGTCGCCGTCGCTACGAGATCTCAGGGGTGACGTGATGGATTTCCGATCGATCAGGTTTTCTGATCTGTGGGGAAAGTGGCTGGTTTTGGCTCTTTTTCCACAGTTTTCCAGGCTGGATTCCACAGGTTGACCGTCAAATCCGCTTATTTGGCCGTTCTGCTGTGAAGAATCCGGTTCATCGCCATCACCGGTTGACAAGGGTCATGGCGTGGGTAACGGGCGGATGGTCTGTCGTCTGGTGGTGAGTGAAAAGCCTTGCAGTCACTGCAGTCTCATTCAGTCTCAAATGCCATGGCCTCAGGAACGGGCTTTTTGACGAGTCCCCACCTGCTGTGGCTTTCTTGTGTCGACGCAGCAGGGTGTTTATGTCCGCAAGCAGGAACCATTTGGAGCGATGCCACGACCTTGGTTCCGGTGTGCGGTCCAACCAGGCTCCGTCGACCTACGTGAGCATGGAGGCCGAAATTCCT
>JBGKDR010000024.1:0-7498 GCA_042954225.1 Parasynechococcus sp. | reverse complement strand
GGTCGCAATGGCTCAGAAACATCGGTGTGTGGTTCGCCTCAAGGGAGGCGATCCCTTTCTCTTCGGTCGTGGTGGAGAGGAAGCGGCTTATCTGGCCAAACGTGACATCCCTGTTCAGGTGGTCCCGGGTGTCACGGCCGGTATCGCCGCTCCGGCCTATGCGGGGATTCCCGTCACCCATCGCTCGGCTGGGTCATCGGTCACCTTTGTCACCGGCCATGAAGAGATCGACAAACGTCGACCATCGGTCAACTGGCGCTCACTGGCCTCGGCCAGTGACTCGTTGGTGATCTATATGGGTCTGCACAACCTTCCACGAATCGCTGAAGAGTTGATGGCAGGCGGATTGGCCCCAGAGACACCGGTGGCGGTGATCCAACAGGGCACCGTTGCAGGTCAACGTTGCCTCAAGGCACACCTTGCTGACGTTGCCGAGCAAACCCGTGTTCAGGCCTTCAAGTCCCCGTCGATCGTCGTGGTCGGTCAGGTCATTGAGCAGCAGGTCGAATCCTGCCGACCTGTTCCTGCTCCTGTGACCATGCCCATCCCGTTCTGATTTACGGGCGTTCGGTCAGGCGTGCCCGCAGCTGAGCCAGGTTGCAGGGTCGGGTCGTGGCATCCAGCTGGGCGCGGATCAGCCGATCCCAGGCTGTGGTCACGGCATCAAGGGAGCCAGGGAGAACAAAAATGAAGGTGCCGTTGGCAACCCCGGCGAGACAGCGACTCTGCAATGTGCTGGTGCCGATGCTTTCAAAGGACAGCACGCGAAACAGCTCGCCGAAACCCTCGATGGTTTTGTCCAGCAGTGGGCCCACCGCTTCCGGGGTGCCATCGCGGCCGGTCAGTCCCGTTCCACCGGTGGTGATGACGACGTCAATTGCCGGATCGGCGATCCAGCGGCTGACATCCGCGCGGATTCGGTAGCGGTCGTCAGGACAAATGGCGCGTTCGCCGAGTCGATGACCGGCCGTCTCAAGACTTGTCTGCAGGTGAGCACCACTGGAATCCTCCGCCAGAGTCCGCGTGTCGGAAATGGTCAACAGGGCGATCGCGAGGGTCACGTCAAGACGGCGGTTGGCATGGACGCTAGAACCATTGCAGTGAGGACGCCTCCATGCTTCAGGTGCTTCTGTTCGCATCGTTGCGTGACCGTGCCGGCTGGAGTGAGCGCACTGTTCCATTGGGGCCTGAAGCGATCTCCGCCGGTCAGCTCTGGAGCCAGCTTGAGCTCGGGTCAATGCAGGGCATCAGCATTGCCGTGAATCAGCAGCTGGTCAGCGCCGATCAGCTGCTGCAACCCGGAGATGAGCTTGCCTTTCTGCCACCGTTCACCGGTGGTTGAGGTGAAAGCGATGGATCAGCTCCCTTCGGGTAGTCGTATCGAAATCCACGCCACTGCGTTCGATCCCTGGTCTGAGCTGGACCGCTGGGGCGGCGATGCAGCCGCCTGCGCCCAGTTCGTCGGTCGCGTGCGTGGCACGGGAATGGATGGTCTGCCCTTGCAGGCCCTGGAACTGGAGCACTACCCAGGCCTCTGCGAGCAGCAGATCACCGCCATCGCTTTGCAATTGCAGCGTGACCATCAAGCAGGTCGCGTGCTGGTGCTTCACCGTGTGGGTCGATTGGCTCCGGGCGAGCCGATTGTGCTTGTCGCCGTTGAGGCCGATCGTCGCGGTGCCGCCCAACGCTGCTGTGCGGCTTTGCTGGAGGAGCTGAAACACAAAGCACCGTTCTGGAAGCGGGAATGGTGCGGTGACCGTGGCACCTGGCTCAGCGGCAACACTGCGCTTTAAAGGAACACCGT
Source organism: Parasynechococcus sp. (assembly GCA_042954225.1). Taxonomy (GTDB): domain Bacteria; phylum Cyanobacteriota; class Cyanobacteriia; order PCC-6307; family Cyanobiaceae; genus Parasynechococcus. The sequence goes on along the minus strand of JBGKDR010000024.1, from coordinate 5,694 downwards.
GGGGTGGTGCAGTTCATAGCCAAGCTGCTTGAGTCGATCGTTGCGAATGCGACGACTGCAGGGGGTGTGGGTTTGGCGACCGCTCCAGCGGACCGGCTCCAGTGCTTGTTGGCTGAGCGTGGTGTCCACCAAATCCCTGAGTCGGATCGGTTCGTCGTTGACCACATTCACCACGCCGCTCCAGCGGCCATCGATGGCTGCCACGACAGCTCCCGCGGCATCATCCACATGCACCCAGTTGCTGAATGATTGCCCATCGCCGGGTTGGTCTTGGCCAGCAAGCGATCGCAGCCGGGTCGTGATCTCGCGGCCCGGACCGTGCAGCGCACCGAGGCGGAGCACGCAGACCTGCGTGCGCTCGCTGGAGAGGCTCATCACCCGTTGCTCGCTGTCCAGCAGCACGTCCCCATGACCTGGGCGCGGAGAGGCAGGTGTCGTTTCATCCACCCAGTCATCGTCGGCGTGGCCATAGACCGAACAGCTGCTGGTGTAGACGATCTGCCCTAATCCGGGTAATGCAGGCATCACGGCCTTCAGGCAGTTGAAGCTGTCCAGGAAGGTGGTTCGGTATCCATCGGCATCCACCTGACGGTTGCCTTTCGGTCCAAGGCAAAAGACTGCGGCGCTGCTGTCCGTCAGCGCCGCCTCCAGCTGCTCGGGATTCGTTGCATCACAGATCTGAACGCGGTCAGCGAGTGCGGTCAGATCGAGACGCCGCTCCTCGCGTGTCGTGGTCAGGACCAGGGGATGGTCTTGACGTCGTGACTGCAGCTGCCTGGCCACGGCGGTCCCGACGTAGCCACAGCCGACGATCGTCAGAACCATGGAACTGGCGACAGACTTGGTGACCTTAGGCAGCTCAGATCGAGACATGGGGGGCATCGCCATGACGGATCAGTGGACCTTGAACCGACGCAATTTCGAGGGTGTCTGGGAGGGCAAGTCGCTTTGGTTTGGGCGTGATTCCTCTGGTGCACTGGATTTGTGCACGCCCATGCGGGTGATCGACCCCACCACCTATGCGATTGGCTTCAGTGATGCAGACACCGGTGTGTGGGATGGGTCGGGTTTGTTCTTCGCGCCTGGCGGCCACGCCCGTTACGCCATCAACCGCGCCTCTTACAACAGTGGTGGCGGTTGTTGGCAGTTTCCGGGTGCCGGCGGCCAGTCCAGTCTGGGTCTGGATTCCCGTGCCGGCCGCTTCGGCCATGAGATCAATCTCTTTCGCGGCCGCTCGCGATCGATGCTCGTCTTGATGTGGACCTTGAGCGGCGAATGTTGGTCTCTGAATCAGGTCGGCGCTGTGGCGTTCCGTTGTCGCCAGGCCGCTGAACCGGACCCCGAGCGTCCCACGTGCGGGACACTCGAGGCGTTGCTGGAACCGCTTCGAGGGTGGTCCGGAGTGCAGCAGACCCTGACGCCGACGCCCGGTGTGAAGGGTCGCTGTAGTGACCCTGTTCCAGCAACGTTCCTGCCGGAGGAGTTTCTTCGCCATCACTGCTCGTCAGTCATGGCTGACGGTCTGGTGTTCTCCGTCCCCGAGCAGCTGCCGTCCGGTGGATTTCGGCTGGAGGTCGGCGGCTTGCTTGCTCCGGATCTGTTTCAGCAGATCAGCATCGTGTTCGGCGCTGATGGTGCGCTCACGGGGTGGGAGCGTCGACGCTTTCAGCCGGATCAGGCATGAGCCTCAGAACAAACGGCGTCGGATCAACTGAGCCCAGAGCGGCGTGCCGGGGTTGAGCGTTCCGGCGTCTGCCGGAACCTCAAGCAGCAGATCCGCCTTCTGAAGGGACCCGATTCGTGATGAAGCCTGGGATCCGTCAATGCGTGCGAGCAGGGTGCCCTGATCGTCCGTCTCCAGGCGTGCCCGTGCCAATTCCGGTCGACCGGGACGACGGGGGAGTGGGTCAGCCAGAACCACCTTCAGTCGAGGAAACAGTTCGGGTTGGGCCTGCCCCTCCAGGAGTTGCAACGCGGGCCAGAGCAGTTGCAGTGCGGTGATGGCTGCGGCCACAGGATTCCCCGGCAGGCCGAAAAAAGGAACGTTCTTGCCGAGGTGACCGAACGCGAACGGACGCCCCGGCCGAAGGAACAATTTCCAGAAGGCCACGTCACCCAGCTCGGCCACCAAGGGTCGGATCCAATCCGTGTCGCCGGCGGACACGCCTCCGGTGGTCACGACGACGTCACAGCTGTTGGCGAGGTCTTGCAGCGCCTCGGCGAGCTCCTTCGGTTGATCGGCCACAACCTGGTGACTGTGGACGGTTTGTCCGAGGCTGCGCAGCATCGTCTCCAACAGCGTGCCATTGCTTTCCCAGATGGCACCGGGTGGCCGGTGGCTGCCGGCTGGAACCAGTTCATCACCGCTGATCAGCAGTCCGACCCTGGCTTGCAGCCCGACCTCCAGTGCTGTGACGCCACAACTGGCCAGGCGTCCCAGATCGGCGGCGGTCAGACGATGGCCTGCCGTTAACAGCAGGTCATCCCGCTCACATTCGTCACTGGCGGCTCGAATCCAGGGGCGGTCGGAGGCCTCCTTGGCCAGGGTGATCGTGTCGTCACTGACGTCCACCAGCTCCTGCGGAAGCACCCAGCCAGCGCCATCCGGCAGGGGAGCACCCGTGAGAATCCGGATCGCTTCACCGTTGTGCAGCGTTGCGTTGAAGGGGTGGCCCGCGGCGGACCGTCCTTTCAGGCTCCAGGATTCCCCCAGGGTCGGCTGGGTGGCCTGACCAAGGGCATAGCCATCCATGATCGAGGCGCGGAAGCCCGGGACAGCCTCCGAAGCCCGAACCTCTGCGGCACTGACACGGCCCAGGGCTTGCTGGAGTGGCACGGTTTCCGAGCGTTGGATCGGTGCGAGTGCCTCCAGCACCCGTTGGCGCGCCTCCTCAAGGGGAAGCCCTTCGCGTCCGTAGGGCTCAGCGTGTCCAGACACCATTGCGACCTCCATCTTTTTGCATGAGCTGGACGGTTGTGATCGTCATGCCGGGATCGACGGCTTTGAGCATGTCGTACAGGGTGAGCAAACCGACCGATACGGCTGTCATCGCTTCCATTTCCACACCCGTCTGGCCGGTCGTGCGGCAGCGGCAGCTCAGAACCAAGCCCGGGAGTGACGCATCAAGTTCGATGGTCACGTCCATACCGCTGAGGGGCAGGGGGTGGCAGAGCGGAATCAGCTCCCAGGTGCGTTTTGCAGCCTGAATGGCGGCAATGCGTGCTGTGGCCAGGAGATCACCTTTCGGGGTTTCCCCCCGACGGATCAACTCCAGGGTCTCGGTCTGCATGGCGATCGACCCCTGGGCATGGGCTTCTCGGCGCGTTGCGGGCCGGTCTCCGACGTCCACCATGTGCACCTCTCCCGCTTGGTTGAGATGACTGAGGTTGCTGCTCATCATCAGATCAGGGTTATGAGGCCGGATGCGATATCAAAGACGGAACAACGAATGCTGAGTGCGCCTGATGTGACAGCGTCGGCAAGCAACCCACTGCGTTCGGTCAATTGTCCGGCCGTGTGGCGGGCATTGCTGCGGATGGCGGTATCAAGGCTGTCCTCGGGGCCGATGCAGCCTCGAATCGGCGCCACGAGTTGCTCCAGCAGTGGTGAGAGCGGTGCCTGGCTCTGTGCGGCGGTCACAGCACCGCAGTTGCTGTGACCCATCACCAGGATCAGGGGTGTGCCGAGCACGCTGATGGCGTATTCGAGTGATGCAACAGCTTCCGTGAAGGCGGTGTTGCCAGCGCTGCGGACGACGAACAGGTCTGATGGCACGGCATCAAACACCCATTCCGGGGCGACCCGTGAGTCGGAACAACACAGCACAGATGCCCACGGGGCCTGCCGATTGCTCAGGCTGTCGGAGGGCACAACACAGTTGTTATTCCAGAGACTCGCCATCGCTGAGGAGCGATCCTCTGGCGTTACTGCGCTGCTACTGCGCTGCCACGCGGAGGCAAAGCGGCGATTGCCCTCCTGAAGAGCCTTTAAGGGATCGTCTGGGCGGCAGGACCGAACATCACGTTCGTCGGATTGCGCAGCGTTGGGCCAGCCAAGAAGTCCTGTGCCTGTCAGGCCGCAGCCCAACAGAAAGGAGCGGCGGCTCAACGCCAGACGTCTGGATAACGGTTGCTGCTTCAGCGTTCGCCGAGGGTGGACCACAGGGTGGCTTCAGACCCAACCACAAGTTCGACGTCAGCGGCAGGGGTCACGACGGCTGATTGGGTCATGGTTGAAGCCAGATCAGGCTCTGCAAGGTCGGACCAGATCGCGGAAGCGCCGGCGACGATGGGCTCGACACCCGTTGCTGGGGATTGTTGGTAGCGGGTCTGACTGCTCCACAGCTGCACGGCCAGCGATCCGACGATGAAGGCTCCAAGGAACCCAGCAGCGATGGTGATCGGGCTGCGAGTGGCAAGCGAGGTGCTGGTGGTCACGACTGATGCCCAAACGGTCGACAATCAGTATGGAAATGATTGGTGGCCGTCGCTACCGAATGGGCTGAAAACGGTTGCTGATTTAACAGTTTTTACGAATTTATGGCTGCCATCGTTTTGGCTGGCACGGCCTTCGGAGATCACCCAGCCATGGGTCATTCCCAACAACATTCCCAGGGATAAAGCCAGGCGCACGTTGGCATGAATCGTTGTTGTTCAATGTCCGCTCTGGCGGTTCTTTGTGTTGTTGCCTAGAACACCAATAAGACGATTGTTGCTCCACACGATCAACCCATTGCCCAATGGTCAGCGCATCCGATGTGGCCAGTCACTGTTTTGCCTTTGAACAGGATTTCATCGGCACCTGGCGCTGTATTCCGCTCTGCGTCCGTCGCAAATTGGATTTGATTGGGCTCAAGCTCAAGCTCAATCATTGGTTGGCCCTTACGCAAGAGCAACGGCAAGAGTTGGTGGACTGGCCGGACGAGGATTCAGCCCTGGTTGCATTGAGGGATCATCTCCATCGTTGTACGGCGACGATGCCCGATGGGGTGGCAGCTGATCTGCCCCCGGCGCTGGGGACCCCCTGGCAGACCCCTGACGTTCTGCCGGACAGCATCCGTGCAGCGGCCGATCTCAGGGAGGTGGCGATCACAGCGGATCGATGGGCCGCCTTGAGCGAGCTGGATCGCTACGCCCTCTGCAAGTTGGTGCGGCCGGGGCACGACCACCACAACCTGCAGGCTGCCTTCAGCGAAGTGCTGGGCTGAGCAGGCGGCGCAGGGCTTCGAGACGTCCCTTCTCCTGCTCCACCGGCTTCACCACGGACACCGCGGGCGCCACGATCACGGCACAGGCTTTGAGTTCAGGCTGCTTGGAGACCGGGCAAGCCTGGTCATGGAGCAGGGTGTTGGCCTCACAGGCCTTCTCCTGGGTGAAGCCCCAGTGCATCGGCAGGAACACAGACCCGCGCCGAATGCGGTCGGTGACCATCACCTTGGCGGTCAGATGACCCCGTCTTGAGCTGATCGCCGCGAGCTCGCCGTTGCGCAGTTTCAGCTCCTGTGCGTCACCGGGGTGGATCTCCAGCAGTGGCTCGGGGTGCTGCTTCATCAGGCGCTCCACCTTGCCGGTGCGGGTCATCGTGTGCCATTGGCCCAGGTAGCGGCCCACCGTCAGCACCAGCGGATAGGTCTCGCAGGGGGGCTCCGCCAGCCCGAGCGGTTGATCGGTGCTGAACCGAGCGCGCTTGCTGGG
>JBGKDR010000023.1:0-2022 GCA_042954225.1 Parasynechococcus sp. | reverse complement strand
GACGGTGAAAAGGGCCTCCTCACTTACCGGGGGTACCCCATGCAGGAGCTTGCTTTGCACAGCAGTTTCCTGGAGACGGCGTATCTGCTGATCTGGGGAGAGCTTCCCACCCGCGACCAGCTCAACGCCTTCGAGCATGAGGTGCAGATGCACCGCCGCGTGAGTTTTCGGGTGCGGGACATGCTCAAGTGTTTCCCGGCCACGGGCCACCCGATGGATGCCCTCCAGTCCAGCGCTGCGGCGCTTGGGCTGTTTTATTCACGCCGGGCCATCGATGACCCGAATTACATCTACAAGGCTGTCGTGCGTCTGATCGCCAAGATCCCGACGATGGTGGCCGCGTTTCAGTTGATCCGCAAAGGCCAGGATCCGATCCAGCCCCGCGACGACCTCGCCTACTCGGCCAACTTCCTCTACATGCTCACGGAGCGGGAGCCGGACCCCCTGGCGGCACGGATTTTTGACCGCTGCCTGATGCTCCATGCCGAGCACAGCCTGAATGCCAGCACCTTCAGTGCACGCGTCACGGCGAGCACGCTCACCGATCCCTATGCCGTTGTGGCGTCTGCGGTGGGCACCCTCGCCGGCCCCTTGCATGGCGGTGCCAACGAGGATGTGCTGGCGATGCTCGAGGAGATCGGCAGTCCGGATCAGGCCGGCGCCTATCTCGATGAAGCGATGGCGGCCAAACGCAAGATCATGGGATTCGGCCATCGGGAGTACCGCGTCAAAGATCCCCGTGCCGTGATCCTGCAGTCGTTCGTCGAGGAAATGTTTGATCAGTTCGGGCACGACGACCTCTATGACGTGGCTCGTGCCCTTGAGCGCGAAGCGGAATCACGGCTTGGTCCCAAAGGGATTTACCCGAATGTCGACTTCTATTCCGGGCTGGTGTACCGCAAGCTTGGGATCCCGAGGGACCTCTTCACTCCGGTGTTTGCGATTGCCAGGGTGGCTGGCTGGCTGGCTCACTGGCGGGAACAACTGGGTGCGAACAGGATTTTCCGGCCGTCTCAGATCTATTCAGGCTCCGAACCACGCGCTTGGATGCCCATCGATGGTCGAGTTTCGGCTCCGGCCGCCTAAGTTGCACTGACTTCCGTTGACACCATGGTGAGTCCGGGACTGGACCTGGAATTGAGTTTCAGCCAGGCATTACAGGGATTTGGCCTGTCCGCAGAGGCGGCACGTCTGCTCTGGCTGCCGCTGCCGATGCTGCTGGTCCTGGTCGCCGCTGTCGTCGGTGTGCTGGTGTCGGTGTGGCTGGAACGCAAGATTTCGGCAGCCGTTCAGCAGCGCATCGGTCCCGAATATGCAGGGGCTCTGGGTGTTCTTCAGCCGCTGGCGGACGGCCTCAAGCTGCTGGTGAAGGAGGACATCATTCCGGCCCGGGCCGATGGGTTGCTGTTCACCCTCGGTCCCGTGCTGGTCGTGGTTCCGGTGATCCTGTCCTGGCTGATCGTCCCCTTCGGTCAGAACCTGCTGATCAGCAATGTGGGTGTGGGCATCTTTCTCTGGATCTCCCTGAGCAGCATCCAGCCCATCGGTCTGCTGATGGCTGGCTATTCGTCCAACAACAAGTACTCGTTGCTGGGTGGACTGCGAGCGGCAGCCCAGTCGATCAGCTACGAGATTCCCCTCGCGCTGGCCGTTCTGGCCATCGTGATGATGAGCAATTCCCTGAGCACGGTTGACATCGTCAGCCAACAGAACGGTGCTGGCATTCTCAGCTGGAACATCTGGCGCCAACCCGTTGGTTTCCTGATCTTCTGGATCTGCGCTCTCGCCGAGTGCGAACGTCTTCCCTTCGACCTTCCGGAGGCTGAGGAAGAGCTGGTCGCCGGTTATCAGACCGAATACGCGGGCATGAAGTTCGCGCTTTTCTATCTGGCCGGTTACATCAACCTGGTGCTCTCGGCCCTGTTGGTGTCGGTGCTTTACCTCGGCGGCTGGGGTTTCCCTCTCCCCGTTGAGTGGCTCGCCGGTTGGATGGGCCAGTCGGTCGATGCACCGTTGGTTCAG
>JBGKDR010000022.1:0-2270 GCA_042954225.1 Parasynechococcus sp. | reverse complement strand
AGCTGAATCCGCTCATTCACCTGGGTGGCTTTGTTGAAGCTCACCGTATACATCACATACGGATCACCATTGCCATCCACACAGCTTCCCTGACCGGTGATCGCCTTGAGATCCACATGGGCCAGCGGTTCGCAATCGGAGGCCAGGGTCTGAACGGCACGGCTGACATCCCCATTGGCGTCAGTGAGTTCCAGGCTTAATTCGCCCTGATCAACCGTTTGTGATTGATCAACAACCACCTTGATTGTGAAAGAATCAACACCCGCAGGCACAGCAATCTGGTCGCCAAGCAACGGCAGAATCTGACTGCCGGACGTCACCTCCAATTGCTTGAAGTGGGCAGCACCGACCCCCCAACTCCGCTGTAGCTGGAAGGGAAGATAGTCATCCGTCGCCGCAGGATTTTTCAGCTTGACGTGATAAAGGAACACATAATCGCCGTTCTGATCAGCACAACTCCCTTCTGCTTTTGTTGACCGAACCAGCAGCCCGGTCTGCAAACAATCCTCCGATAACTGCAACCTCTTCTCCGCTGCTATCCCCAATCCCTGATTCGTTACTCCCAACGACACCACATCCTGTTCTCGAATTCGCTCACCTACACCCACACTCGCCGTCACGCTCACCTCATAACTCGTCGTATCCACCGGCAACATCACACTTCCCTGATCGACAGTCAGCGCCACATCAATCGCACTTCCAGCCACTCCCTTCACCTTCGGGATCACACGCACATCACCAAAACTCAGCTGATCTCCTCCACTCAACTGGCTCAGATTCAGCTCAAATTCCGTCGCCTTCGCCAGGCCAACACTGAACTGTCCCGACCAACTCAGATCCGCCGTCTCCTTATCCACCACACACGCTCCACGCGCCAGCAGCTCACCGCTCACGCTCGTTCCGATGCAATCCTCCGACAGCTGCGCTGGAGCCCAGGGCGTCGAAATTTCCAAACCATCACGATCGATCAGGCGGACAAACACCACATCGCGATTCCGAATGCGCTCGTTCGCAGGAGCACTCGCAGTGACCGCAATCGAATAGGAAGACGTGCCCCTCGGAAAGACCACCTGCCCCTTTCCATTTGCATCGAGAACAACTGATCGCGTAAACGAACCAGCCGCAGACTGCCCTTGAATCTCAACGGTGGAGAATGACAGAACGTCTGGCCCCTGCGGATCGAGTTCTAAATCGAAATTTGTTTGTGCCCTGAGCAACCCAGGCTGAAAAGTCCCGTTCCACGACAACTCCGCCTTACTCCGATCAGCCGATTGCGCACAACTTCCAGAGGAGGAAAGCAATGCCGCATGGCTCGCACTGCAGCTCGTCCTGAAGAATTCATCGCCACTGACAGGCGTTCCATTGCGATAATCAGTCAGATCAAGCTTTAGCTTTTCAGAGCCATCAAATTGGGCACGCTTGATCGGAATTTGAATTGAAAACTGCTTAACACCTGGAGGAACAGTGATGCGTCCCGTCGAAGTATCGACTTGAATTGATGCGTCGGACGCTGTGATCTGGTCAAACGCGACACGCCCATCAGAAACCGACCAATTTGGGGTAAATACATAGTCCAGAACTTCCGCAATCTTCGTTGCTTCCCGAAAAACAACGTTGTACAGGAAATAAGGATCACGACTGGAATCACTACAACTGCCTTCGCCATTGACCTCCAACAACGGAACATGCCAATTCTCATCCGTTAATGCACCACCGCCGACATTGGTAACCGGATTTGGATTGACGACGGTACCGCCACCAACATTGGAGTCAGTCGTTGACGTGCAATGGGGATTATGTCCAACCGCTGAAGGGCCAGCGTTCTTACATCCATTGGACACCCCAGGGTTAGTACCACCATGTACAGAATTGCCACCCCTCGACATCGCTCAACTACGAGAACGTCAATCAAGGCTAGAAATATTCAGGAATTCAATTCGAAAGTGAAACTTGATTTTTACTGGCTCGGCGGCTCCAAGCGCACGGCGAACCACTGAAGGGTCAGGCCGGGGCTGAGCTCCAGATCACACGCGGTATCCAAAAGCCGCTGGGCGGCGGCCTCAACACTGGGTTGATCGCGCAGGTCTGCGGGCAACTGCTCCATGCCGCGCAGTTGAGCGGTCAACCATGTCAGGGTGTCGGCGGCGCTGAGCAACTGCTCCGGCTTGCCAGGCTCCAGCACCACGTAGTCGTCACAGGCACGAATCAGGGGATCGGACATGGGACGGGCGTTCCTGGCTTTCTGCATCAGCCTCACCATCCTGCTCAGC
>JBGKDR010000021.1:0-1184 GCA_042954225.1 Parasynechococcus sp. | reverse complement strand
CGACCTGCAGGTGCTCGTGCCCGCTGGCCTGGAGGCTTTCGAGCAGCCATTGGCTCAGGCGCTTCAAGAGGCTGGGGTGCGGCAGGCCCGGGTGATTCCAGCGGCCGAGGCCGATGCCCTCAAAACCCAGTACTGCGCGGCGGCGGATCTGGCCCTGGGCAAGTCCGGCACCGTGAATCTGGAGCTGGCCTTGCAGGGGGTTCCCCAGGTGGTTGGGTATCGCGTCAGTGGACTGACGGCTTTCATTGCCCGTCATGTCCTGCGCTTCCAGGTGGACCACATCTCGCCGGTGAATCTGCTGCTGAACGAGCGGCTGGTTCCGGAGTTGCTGCAGGACGAGCTCAGCGTGGAGGCTCTGGTGTCAGAAGCGTTGGCTCTGCTGCAGCCCGGAGCAGCACGGCAGCGCATGCTGGATGGCTACGCCCGTCTGCGTGCAACCCTCGGAGAGCCTGGGGTGACCACGCGCGCAGCCCGGGCGATTCTCGATCAGGTGGTGGCATGACGGCTTGGCTTTCGGCATTGGTGCTGGTGTTCACGATCGCCTGGGCGGGGGCCGCACCGGCCCTGGCGGCTGATCTGGAGACCGCCGTGTTCGCCGGTGGCTGTTTCTGGTGTCTGGAGCATGACCTGGAACACCTGCCTGGCGTCGTGGACGCCATCAGCGGCTACAGCGGCGGTCATGTGGACCAGCCCACCTATCAGCAGGTCAGTGGAGAACGGACCGGGCATCAGGAATCCGTGCAGGTGCGCTTTGACCCGGAACGCCTGCCGTACAGCCGTTTGCTGCGCAGCTACTGGCGCAACGTCGACCCCCTCGATGGCGGCGGCCAGTTCTGCGATCGCGGCGATTCCTACCGTCCGGTGATCTTCACGGCGGATGCGGCTCAGGCCGAGGCGGCGGCCAGCAGTGCAGCGGCAGCGGCCAGGGAACTTGGACGTCCGCGGTCTGACATCAAGGTGGAGGTTCGTGAGAGCGCTCGCTTCTGGCCCGCCGAGGGGTATCACCAGAATTACGCGGAGCGAAACGAACTCAAATACAACTTTTATCGCTTCAGCTGTGGCCGCGATCGTCGACTCGATCAGGTTTGGGGAGACAATTCCCGCAGCGATGCTGCTTGGTCAACCCCTTAATCAGGAGAAAACTTGAAGATTTAGCGTTTTAATCTGTTTAAAAGATTAAGCGC
>JBGKDR010000020.1:0-12476 GCA_042954225.1 Parasynechococcus sp. | reverse complement strand
TCACACCTGCCAAACGGCGGGATTGGTCTGGTCAGGCCCAGACACTCCTGAGCCATCTGGTGGATCAGGACGGAACCGACATGCGTCGACTCGGGGAATACCTGTCACTTCACGAAGCAGGACAGGGGGACCGCTGGACCTGGCTGGCCAGGCGTCTGGTGCAGGACGAACTGATCCAAGAAAGTAACGACGGATTGCAGCGCCTTTATGTGAGGGACAGCGGCCGCCGCTATGTCGATGACCCCTGGCCCCTCGATTACGCCGCCTGAGATCAGGCTTTTGCCTGACAGCGATCCTTCACGAGATCTTTTTCAAACGAGCTTTTGGGGCCGGACCACTGTTTCCAGTTGCCATCTGCGCCTGTGGCATTGATCTTTTCAGCTGAGCAGTTCACCGCCAGGTACAGCGCCTGTCCCTGGGCATTGAGCGTTGGTGCCACCTGACTTCCTCCCATGACCTGCCAGTTGGCCCAGTCGACCTGCAAGGGCCCGTAGGTCCGCCAATCGGCCTTTTTCGCGATGACATCGTTCGTTGTTGTGGATGCCACGGTTGTGGTGGGCTCCACGCGCGCCGGCTCCACCTTGGTGGTGGAGGCCGCAGTGGTGGGTGTCTCTGTCTGGCGGGGTGTGTTGTCCACCGTCACCTGATCGGGCACAGATTGGCTCGCCAGTGGCGTGCTCGATGGCTCTGCTCCGGGTTGTCGCAGGTAAAGCGTGGTTCCGACTTCCACCTTGTTGGGATCGCCGAGCTGATTGATGTTGATCAGGCTCGCCACCGGTAGTCCGTAGGCCTTGGCGATCTGGGTCAGGGTCTGGCCCTTGGCCACGGTGTGTTGGGTGGCGCCAGGGACCGGGGTCACCGCCACAGGCTTGAAGGCCGGTTTGGGCAGAACGGCGTTGCTGGGAAGCTTGAGAACCTGACCGACCTCGACGTGGTCGGCATTGCGCAGACCATTGACGGTGCTCAGGTCTCGCATGCTGACGCGATACCGCCCCGCGATGGTGCTCAGACTGTCCCCGGGTTGGACCCGATGACGGCCGGAGCCGGCTTCAGCGCCAGGAACGGTGAGCCGGCTGCCGGCCTCCAGGAAGTCGGCATTGCGCATGCCGTTCATCCGCATCAGCGCGCCCACGCTGATGCCATAGCGGTCAGCGATGTCGCTGAGGGTTTCGCCCGATCGCACGGTGATCGTGGCCGCCTGCATCGACAGGGGCAGCAGAGTCGTCAGGGCGATGGCAGCCAGACCGATCCTGAACATGCACCTCTCCAGCAGATGGGCGAACCATACGGTGCCTGGAGCGGAGCGCCAGGCCTTCAGCCGGCCAGACGACGCAGCACATTGAGATCGAGGCCGTAGGGCGGGTAGCGCAGCTTGAAGTCGAAGCGGAATGGTCGACGCAGCACGGCTTTGTCGTGGCTGAAGGTGTCGAAGCCGCTGCGGCCGTGGTAGCGCCCCATGCCGCTGGCCCCCACACCGCCGAAGGGCAGTTCCGGCACTCCGGCCTGCATGATCACGTCGTTGAAGCAGACCCCACCGGAGCTGGTGGTTTCCAGGGCCAGTGTCTGCTCCTGTTCGCTTCCTCCGAACAAGTAGAGCGCCAGGGGTTTGGGGCCCCGGCGGATGTCCGCAAGGGTGGTCTGGAAGTCGTTGAGCTCAAGAACCGGTAGGAGCGGTCCGAAGAGTTCTTCGGCCATCAAGGGGTCGTCACGGTTGTCCACGGCGATCACAGTTGGCGCGATCCGGAGCTGCTCTCGATCGATCTCACCTCCGATCAGGATTCGGTTCTCCACCCGAGCGGTCTCGAGCAGGCCCGCCAACCGCTCGAACTGACGTGCGTTGATGATGGTGCCGAGTTGGTCTGATTCCAGAGGCTTGTCGCCATACATGGCCGTTCGTGCCGAGGCCATGGCGTTCAGCAAGGGTGTCTTGAGATCTCGATCCACCAGCAGATGATCGGGTGCGATGCAGGTCTGCCCAGCATTGATTCCCTTGCCCCAGATCAAACGTCGTGCGCTCACCTCCAGATCCGCTCCGGGGAGCACCATCGCTGGACTTTTTCCGCCCAGCTCCAGGGTGACCGGGGTGAGATGGGCTGCCGCACCTTCGAGAACCTTTCGACCGATGGCTCCACCACCGGTAAAGAAGATGTGGTCAAACGGCATGGCTACAAGCTCTGCAGCCACGGCGCCATCACCCTGGACAACCTGAACCACGTCCGCCTCGAAGTGTTGGCCGATCAGGCGTTGGGTGAGCTCGGCGATGGCTCCAGCATGTTCGGATGGTTTGAGGACGGCGGCGTTGCCTGCGGCCAACGCGCTGATCAGAGGGCGCAGCGTGAGCTGGAACGGGTAGTTCCAGGGCCCGATCACCAGAACGCAACCCAACGGTTCTGGGATGACCTGGGCCCGTCCAGGACGAAGCGACAGCGGCACATTGACCGTCCTCGGCCGCATCCAGCGACGGAGGTTTTGACGGGTCAGTTTCAGCTCCTGGCGCAGAGCAACGATTTCGAAGAATGCTTCGGTTGGTGGTTTACCCAGATCCGCCTTCAGCGCGGCCAGCACCTCGTCTTCATGGCTGTCGAGCAAGGTCTGCAGGCGCTTCAGCTGTCCCAGGCGCCACGACAGTGGTCGGGTCACGCCACGCCCGACGCTCTCTTGCATCCGTTGGAGCTGATGGTTGCTGAAGCTCAAGGGGCTGACGTTCTGGCCAGACGGGTCTAGCAGTGGTGCAGCGGTCTCCGAGGGATGAAACCAGCCCTTCCGTGGTGGTCCGGAACCGTCATCTATCAACTCATCGTTCGCAGCTATTCCGATGGCAATGGCGATGGCATCGGCGACTTCAAGGGCCTGGCCGCCCGCTTGCCCTATCTGCGCTGGCTTGGGGTCAAGACGCTCTGGCTAACACCCGTCTACCCGTCACCGTTGCGTGACGGCGGATATGACATCACTGACTTCAAAGGGATCCATCCCGATCTGGGCGATCTGGCGTCCTTTCATCGCTTTCTGACCGCTGCCCACGGGCAGGGCATGCGGGTGATCCTTGACCTGGTCCTGAACCACACCAGCGATCTGCACCCTTGGTTTCAGCGGGCGCGCTGGGCCCCGAAGGGAAGCCCTGAGCGGGATGTGTACGTCTGGAGTGACGATCCCCAGCGCTACAGCGATGCCCCGGTGCTGTTCCGTCATTTCGAGTCCTCCAACTGGGAATGGGATTCCGTGGCGGAGCAGTACTACCTGCATCGCTTCCTCCGCCATCAGCCGGACCTCAACTACAACAATCCCTGGGTCCAGGACACGATGCTGGACGTTGTGGATTTCTGGCTTGATCGGGGGGTGGATGGTTTCCGCCTCGATGCGGTGCCGTTTCTGTTCGAGGCCGAGGGCACCCGTTGTGAGGGATTACCGGAAACCCATGCCTTTCTCAAACGCTTGCGTGCGCGGGTGGATGCCCATGGTCGCGATGTGCTTCTGCTGGGTGAGGCCATCCAGCCCGTGGAGGAGGCAGCTCCCTATCTCGCGGACGATGAACTGCATGGAGCCTTCAATTTCGTGCTCACCGCACAGTTGTTTGCCTCCATTGCCAGTGGCAACACAAGCCAGCTGAGGGCTTGCCTGGATGAGGCGCAAGAGGCGGTGAAAGGACCGCGTTGGGCCCTTCCTCTCCGCAATCACGACGAGCTTTGGCTGGGGGATGGACATCTGATTTCCGCGGAGGTCATCCAGACCATTCGCGTCGGTCTGCAGCAGGGACAGGGGCATTGGCTGAACTGGGGCATCAATCGCCGCCTGGCCCCACTGCTCAACGGTGACCCCCGTTCCAACCGACTGCTGCACGGACTGCTGTACAGCCTCCCTGGCATGCCATGCCTTTACTACGGCGATGAGCTCGGCATGGGCGACTGGCCCGGCCTGCGTGACAGGGATCCCAATCGCACACCGATGGCCTGGACGCCAGCCCGCAATGGCGGTTTTTCCACGGCTCCGGATCCGCTCCTGGTGCTGCCGCCGATCACTGCCCCTGGTTACGACTACCGGGTGGTCAACGTTGAAGTGCAGAAGCAGTTGCCCGGGTCGCTGCTGAACTGGCATCGGCGGATGCTGACCTGCCGGCGACTGCTTCCGGCGCTCCGCCATGGAGATCTGCGGCTGCTGCCCAGCAGCCATCCCGGTGTTCTGGTTTACGTGCGTTCCACCGAGGCCATGACCGTGCTGGTGGCTGCCAATGTCACGGCTGCGGGAGCATCGCTTGGTCTGGATCTCTCCGAATGGGAGGGGCAGAGAACGCGAGAGGTGATGTGGGGCTGTGAATTTCCCTTGGCAGGATCCAATTGGTTCGTGAATTTGCCTCCCTACGGATTCAACTGGTGGTTGATCGGTGAGCTGGCGCCGGATGCGGCTCCAGACTCATGACCGCCGCATCGACGACAGGCTGTTGACGCTGGTCAGGCTCTGGGCGAGATCCACGACCGGGTCCATTGGCTGCAGGTCAGCACGCACCGCCAGGACGCCTCGGTCCGAGGTCTTATGCAGTGGAAGCAGCTGGATCGAGGCGTCCGTGGGCTGCTGGTGCTGGGGCGTCACAAGCCAGGCATCGATGATGCGCTGCGTGAGCAGCTGGGTGAAGTGCTCGGTGCGCTGGAGACGGGAGCATCCAACCAGCCATGTCTCGGGTACGGACCAGGTGTCTGCTGCAGTGTCGGGGGCTGCCGCCTCCAGCCGGAGTTGGCTCTGTCCCCGGAGGCGCGCCGCTTGATGCACCGCGCGCTCGAGCTCGATCAACGCAGTGTCTCCGCTGATGCGCCATTCCCCGTCCTGCTTGCCGACCTGGATGCCGAATGCAGCGGCACACTTCCGCTGGTGACGGCTGACGGTGGTCTGATGCTGAGCAATCGTCTTGGCCACCAATTGCCCTGCCTGGAGCCAGATCAGACAATCGAGACTGCTGAGCTGTTCGACCGAAACCATCGATTCGACAAGTTCCTGTCGATCCTTGGTTTTGAGGCCTTGGCTCGCAATCCCCAGTAATAGGGAGAGCCCCTTGAGCATTGCGTTGGCTCAGCTCGTCTTGGGCAGGATCAGCTCAGCGCGCGTTCCGCCGTCTGGTCCAGTTTTGCTCAGCCTCAGCTGCCCCTCATGGCTTTCCATGGCGGCCCGGACAAGAAACAAACCCAAGCCAGTGCCTGTCTCCTTACTGCTGAACAGCGGAACCCCTGTCGTGAGCGTCTCCGGTAAGCCAGGTCCGTTGTCACAGACCTCGACCACCCAGTGATCAGGCAGATCGCGCAGGGCGATCACAATCTCCGGAACCTTGTCGTTGTCGGCTTGGCTGAGAGCCTCAATGGCGTTTTTGAGCAGATTGATGATTGCGATCTGGAGTTGAACGGCATCCCCAAGGATCCAGGCGGGAGCTTCTGCAGCGTCCGCTGAGTCCGACACCGTGATCCATGCCCTGGCGACCCGGTGGTTCGAGCGGATGTAGAGCAGGCCGCTGTGAATCACGTCGCGGAGGTTCAGGCGCTCGTGACGACCATTGGCGCTCCGGAGCATCGCCTTGATCTGATCGGTGATCTGACCCACGCGTTCCGATTGCTCACGGAGCACGGCGATCCGGCTTCGGAGTTCGTCTGGAAGCGTTCCCATCTGCTTGCCATGCGTCTGATTCAGGAGGGACTGCGCCGTCAGTTGGATGACGCTCAGCGGTTGATTGATTTCATGGGCAATGGAGGCGGCTTCAAGGCTGATCTTCAGCTTGTTGCTCATCAACGCCAGGGCCTGCTGTTCTTTTTCAGCCAGCTCCTGGGTCCGCTCATTGAAGGCCGACACCATGGCTTGGATGGCGGCATTGAGATCGACCAGTTCCTGTCCGCTGTGCTGGTTCATCTCACAGGAGTAGTCGAGGATGTCTCGCTGGGGATCATTGATGCTTCGGATCTGAGCCTCCGTGTCCTGACTGGCGTGACGCAGGGCGGACAGCGGTTCCAGAACCCTTTGGATCAGGCGTCGATTGATGATCAGCGCGCTGGCCATGGCCGCAACACTGATGCCGATGGCAATGCCCAGATTGCGATTGGCCTGGTTGATGGCGCTGTCAGCGCTGACTGCGGTGAGCAGCACCCAATTGAGGTCGTGTTCGCTTCCCCATGGCGTCGCCTTCAACATGAACGCGTTGCCGTCGAGATCGTGCAGTTGGGGTTCGGTGCTGAACGTGGTTGTCCCCCCTGATCTGTTCGCTTGGCCTGACGAGGGCTTGATCAGGTTGGTGAACGCCTTGGGAAGATCGGCTTGGAGCTCATTGAGATGACTGCGCTTCGACGTTGTTTGGCCTTGCGTGACGGGAATCGCCGGGTTCGAGCTCGCGATCAGGGTGCCATCGGCCTCAACAATCAGCGCCAGTCCGATCTCGTCCTGCCAGGCTTGCTGTAGCCAGGTGCTGAGTTGGTTGATCACCATGTCAACACCAATAACGCCGAGAAGTTGTTGCTGACGGTTGTAAATCGGTGTGTTGTATGAGATCGAATGGATCTCCGGTTGATCTTCCCAGGAGTAAATCCTGCTCCAGGAGGATTGACCGGACGCCACGGTATCCACGTACCACGCTTCCTGGTGCGTGGCACTCATGCCAGGGATCACACTCTCTTTCTGTGCCCGCTCTCCACTATCTGACACCGTGAAAACGGTGAGCTGGCCACGACCGAAACGTTGGCTGTCCTCATTGTGAAGAAGTTGCAGATCCGCTGTTTTTTCCAGGCCTAGAAAGGAGCCATCTGTGGCGCCGTAATTGATGTAGTCGACGGAGAACGATTTCAATTGGCGCCAGAACCGACGCCCGAGTCGATCGAAGTCGTTTAACAGGCCTGGATCGGCATTGATTGCGGCCTGATTGAGCTCATTCAGGTGAATCGGCTCCCTCAATTTGCTGCTGAGTTTTTCAGTGACGCGTACCACCGGGAGTGTGGCGCGATGGTGCTCGCTGCGTTGCAGGCCACTGTTGCGTCCAAGGGAATACGTGAGTATTCCGATGGCGCTTGCCACCAGGATCAGTTGGATGCCCGTTGAGCGCGTTAGCTGCCGAGAGAGGCTGCGCGTTGTCCTGTCAGTCATGGTTGACGGAGGATCTGTCGGGTGAGAGAGGCTTCACGCACCAGCTCGGCACCGCTGATGTTCAACTTCTGGGCAATCGC
The DNA here is from genome assembly GCA_042954225.1 of Parasynechococcus sp. Classification (GTDB taxonomy): domain Bacteria; phylum Cyanobacteriota; class Cyanobacteriia; order PCC-6307; family Cyanobiaceae; genus Parasynechococcus. The sequence goes on along the minus strand of JBGKDR010000020.1, from coordinate 5,292 downwards.
CTTGCGATGGGATTCCACCGTTGAGATGGCGCTGTTGAGGAGGTTGGCGATCTCCTTCGTGCTTTTCCCTTCCCCAATCAGACGGAACACATCCTGCTGTCGTGGCGTGAGGGTCTGATAGGCCGGTTGGAGAATGTCTTGAAGGCACTCCCGTAAAGCATCAAAGGAATGGCGTTTGTCGATCACGCCCCGAATCGACTTGCGCAGGTTTCCTGTGCAGAGAAAGCCATCTGCTGACCCCGACAGAATGATCAGTTGAATCTCGGGGTTGTGGTGAATCAACGATTCCCCCAATTGGCTGCCGTCGCCATCAGGGAGCATCAGGTCGAGGATGGCAAGATCCATCGTTCGCCGCTGAAGCAGTGATTCAGCCTCCTTGAGGCTTGCTGCTTTGAATACCTGTGTCACCTCGGTGAACGAGTCGACAATCGTTCCCAGCAGGTCCAGAAGAATCTGCTGATCTTCAACGATGAGGCAGCGCAAGAGTCCCGCGATGCAGATCTCAGGCTAGATCCGCTTTCAGGCTTCGAACATGCAGCAGTCAGTCGTTCATGCTCAGATCGAGGTCTCGGCTGGCCGTGGCACGGCTGATGCCCGCTTCGATCAGCAGTGATTCAACGGTCGGGCGCAGGATTTCGGCATCGTTCTGATCCACCATCGCCAGTCGACATCGACGGGCCAGCACGTCGGTGGTGCTGAAAACATGCTCCTTGTCGATGACGTGGCGAATTTCGGCGCGACAGAGGGGAATCACGCCACTGAGTGGTTCCAGCTCAGCGTTGGATTGATCCGCAACCACAGAAAGGGCTCGCAGGCCGAAGCTGCTCTGAAGATGCATCACCTGGGCATCCCTTAGTGGTGTGTCCGGCAGGACGTCCTGCAGTTTCACTTGCTGCTCGAGGAGCCGAGCCCTGGTCTGTTCAGGCGTGCTGGCACTGCCCAGCAGCGGCATCGCCGACGGTTGCACCAGGGGACGGTTCAGCTGTTGCTCCACCGCCCGCAGGGTGTCGATGGCCATGGGTCTGCATGTGGTCCATTTCCCGCCCATCACGCTCACGAGCCCGCAGGGAAGGGTTTCCACGTCGTGCTCACGAACCACACGACTGCTGTCGCGGTCGGTGTCGGCAGGTTTGAGCAATGGGCGCCCTCCGGCCCAGCGGCTGGTCACCGTTGGGTTCTGGATGGCAGGGAACCAGTCCCGGATGTACTTCAGCAGGTACTGCTCTTCCGCTTCAGACGGTGCTGTGGCCTCGTCCAGGCTGCAGGCTTCATCGGTGGTTCCCACAAGCGTCCTTCCGAAGAACGGGAGCATGAACAACACCCGGCCATCTGCCGTGGACGGCACCAGCAGGCCGACACCTTCAGGGCAGAGATCTTCGGCAATCACCAGATGACTGCCGCGGCTTGTCAGCATCCTTGGGCTGGCGGTCGGGTCGGCCAGTTGTCGGATCGCATCCGATTGAATCCCGGTGGCGTTCACGATCGCAGCTGCCGTCCAGCGCTGCTGTCGACCTTCGCGGTCTTCACTCACCGCCCCGCTCAGCCGGCCCGCCTGATCCCGTTCGAACCCCACCACTTTGCAACGGGTCTGAAGCTGTGCCCCTCCCTGTTCAGCGCTCAGTGCCAGCAACAGATTCAGCCGGGCGTCATCAAATTGCCCGTCGCTGTAGGCAACCCCGCTCAACCCTGCTTTGAGCTCTGGTAGGGCCATCGCCATGGCCTCCCGCGAGAGCAGCCGGCTTGAGCCGATTCCTTCACCACCGGCCAAGGCGTCGTAGAGCCCCAGTCCAACGCGGTAATAGGCCTGGTTCCAGAGGGCAGGGGTCGGGAGCGCCAATTCCAGGCGTCGGGCGAGGAAGGGAGCTTCCTTCAGCCAGTGCCCCCGCTCCAGCAGGGCTTCCCGCACCAGCTTGAGTTGTGCGATATCAAGCGTTTTGAAGGCCAGTTCCAGGTAACGGACCCCGCCGTGCAGCAGTTTTGTGCTTCTGCAGCTCGTGCCTCCACCGATGTCCCCGGCTTCAAGGATGGCCACCCTGAGGCCGCGGCGGACCGCTTCGTAGGCCACGCTGGCACCGCTGGCACCGCAGCCGATGACAAGGAGGTCGACGGTCTGATCAGTCATGCCAGTTCAGGCTGCGGGAGACGGCGTCCGTCCACGAGCGTCGCCAACCCGATCGTTGTTCGGGACTCATGTCAGGGCTGAACAACGTGGCCCCACTTCGCCGCTGCTCATACAGGTTGTCAAGGGTCGCGATGACGCCGGACTGCAGGCCGGCCAGAAGTGCCACGCCGCGGGCGGTGCTTTCCAGACTCGCCGCCCGCCGCACTGTGAGGCCGGAGCAGTCAGCCTGCGCCTGCAGCAGCGGATCGGATGCAGCGGCTCCTCCGTCGACGGCCAACTCGCCCAGGCCCTGACCGAGCGCCGTTTCCGCAAGCTCAATCAATGTCGCCACCGAGAGGGCGATGCCTTCCAGGGCTGCCCTTGCGATGTGGGCCCGTTGGCTGTCGCGGGTCAGACCGATCAACAGGCCCCGTGCCTTTGGATCCCAGTGGGGGGTGCCCCAGCCGGTGAATGCAGGGACCAGCATCACGCCACCGGAATCGGGAACCTCCATGGCCAGAGCATTGATCTGGGGGGCGTCGTCAATGATGCGAAGGCCATCGCGCAACCACTGAATGACAGTGCCGGCATTGAACAGACTTCCCTCCAGGCAATAGGTGGGAGTTCCGTCGGGGTCGGTCCACCCCAGGGTGCTCAGCAATCCCGCATCGGAGCGCCGAATCTGAGCTCCTGTGTTGATCACAAGAAAAGCACCGGTTCCGTAGGTGCATTTGCTCTCGCCTGGTTGCAGGCAGAGCTGACCGAGCGTGGCCGCCTGCTGATCACCCAGCAATGCCTGGATCGGTAGTCCGGAGAACGGCAGATCCTTGTGAATCAACCCGAAGTCCCCTCGGCAGGGCAGCAAGTCCGGCAGTGCATTGCTGGGCAGACCTGTGTGGGCGCGGTAGTCGTCGACCCAGCAGCGTCGCTCGAGGTCCATCAGCAGGGTTCGGCTGGCGTTGCTCATGTCGCTTCCATGCCGCTGGCCCCCGGTCAATTGCCACAGCAGCCATGACTCCACCGTCCCGAAGCAGAGGTCATCGGCCGCGGCAGCCCGTGCGGCCTCGTCATGGTTGCTCAGCATCCAGCGGATTTTGCTGGCACTGAAATAGGGATCGAGCAGCAGCCCTGTCCGGCGACTCCAGTCCTCAGCCAGCCCCTGGTGTGTCCATTCCGCGCAGATGTCTGCCGTGCGTCCGTCCTGCCAGACCAGCGCCGGACCGCAGGGTTGACCGGTGCTGCGCCGCCAGAGCACCGTCGTCTCCCTCTGATTGGTGATGCCGCAGCTCACCACAGCCTTGCGCTGCTCCGGAGTTAGGGCTGCAGCGAGGTCCCGCATGGCCTGACGTTGGCTCCCCCAGATGTCGAGGGGATCCTGTTCCACCCATCCGTCCGCTGGGTAATTGATCGAAAGCGGAGCACTGGCACTGACGACAAGATCACCGCAGGCGTTGAACAGGGCGGCGCGCGAACTGCTGGTGCCCTGATCGAGTGCCAACAGGAGAGGCTGATCCGTCATGGCCGTTCCGTTTTTCTCCTGCTAGCGAGGGGAGCGCCTCTTGGTCAGCCCATCGCCTCTCCGACGCCCTTCACCGATCCACCGGCCTGGGTGGCGGATGCGGTGATTTATCAGATTTTCCCTGACCGTTTCCGTCGCAGTGAACGGGTTGCGGCTCAGTCGACACTGGATCTGCTCCCATGGGGCAGTGACCCCACTGAGCCCGGATTTCAAGGCGGGGATCTCTATGGCGTGATCGATGGTCTGGACCATCTCCAGGCGATGGGATTCAACTGCCTCTATCTGACCCCGATCTTCAGTTCAGCGGCCAATCACCGCTATCACGCCTTCGATTACTTCCAGGTTGATCCGCTGCTTGGCGGCAATGCGGCGTTGGATGCCTTGATCGACGCCGTGCATCAACGGGGCATGCGACTGGTCCTGGATGGGGTCTTTAACCATTGCGGCCGCGGCTTCTGGGCCTTTCATCACCTGGCTGAAAACGGCCAGGCCTCGCCCTATCGGAACTGGTTTCATGTTCACCGCTGGCCCATCGTCCCTTACCCGCAAGAGGGGCAGGACTGCGGGTATGACTGCTGGTGGGCCCTTCCCGACCTGCCGAAGTTCAACCATGCTGACCGCGGTGTCCGGGAGCATCTGCTCGCGGTTGGACGCTATTGGTTGGAACGTGGGATCGACGGATGGCGGCTGGATGTCCCCGCTGAGGTGCCCGATGATTTCTGGGTGGAGTTCCGAGAGGTGGTTCGGTCGGTGCGCTCCGATGCCTGGATCGTCGGAGAAGTCTGGGGCGATGCCCGGCGATGGCTCCAGGGACAGCACTTCGATGGGGTGATGAATTACCGGCTGGGCTGGAGCAGCCTCAGCTGGGCCGCGTCAGACCAGTTGCGCCAGACGTATCACAATCGTGAATACCCCCTCAAGCCGCTGGAGAGTGCGGAGCTGCTGGAGATCTGGGAGACAACGGCTGGTTGGTACCGGCCGGAGGTGAATCGGGCTCAGATGAACTTGCTGGACAGCCACGATGTGCCTCGGGCGCTGCACACCCTGCAGGGGGATGTTGCGGCTCTGAAGCTGGCCTTGCTGTTGTTGTTCCTTCAGCAGGGGGCACCCTGCGTGTACTACGGAACAGAGGCTGGTCTGGCTGGAGGTCCCGATGGGGACCGTGCCAGTGGCCCAGAACCGGCCTGCCGTGAGGGCTTCCCCTGGCACAGGGATTGGTCGGCGGATCTAAGCCCCTATCTGGGTGAACTGGCCAAACTCCGCGCTCAAGCAGGGCGGAGTTTGGAGGCCCTTCACTGGCGAACGGCCGGAGCGGATGGTCTGGTGGCCTCTGTCGAGACCTGGACGGTCTGGGTCAACCGTAGTCGTCGCGATCCACTTGCCGTCGCGATGCAGTACCGATCTGAGCCAGTGCTCATCACGGGTCAGTGGGCATCCGAATCACAGCTGGGACCACAAAGTGCTGTTCTGATTCGCACGGCAGACTGATGCTGTTTCATGCATGCCGCTCCCGGTGCCTGGGAGCGGTTTGTAAGCCCTTGACGAGACTTGAACTCGTGACCTCTCCCTTACCAAGGGAGTGCTCTACCGCTGAGCTACAAGGGCATGTGGAAGGTGGGCCGGGTTGGATTTGAACCAACGTAGGCAGAGCCAGCGGATTTACAGTCCGCCC
>JBGKDR010000019.1:0-4750 GCA_042954225.1 Parasynechococcus sp. | reverse complement strand
AGCCCCATGCGGTGGTTGATGCCGCCGCCGCAGCGCACCGCGTATTTCTCCAGCAAACGAAGCCCCGGGGTGGTCTTGCGGGTGTCGGCCAGACGCACACCGGTGCCCTCAAGCTGGGCCACTAATGCGGCGGTGGCGGTGGCAATGCCCGAGAGCCGCATGGCCAGGTTCAAAGCGGTGCGTTCCCCGGCCACCAAAGCCGTGGCCGGCCCCTGCAGCTCCAGCAGGCAATCCCCAGCCTCGACGGCCTCGCCGTCCTGCCGCAGCAGGCGAACGCTCACTGCGGGATCCAGCCGCTGGAACAAGCGCTGCACCAAGGGGCCACCGCAGAACCGGCCCGGCTGCTTGGCGACCCAATGGGCCTGCCCCTGCTGGCCCTGCAACGCCGCCGCCGTGAGATCGCCGCGGCCGATGTCTTCCGCCAGCCAGGCCTCCAATGCGGCGGTGAGTGCCGGGGATTGCCAGTCCAAACCGTTCCAGACGTCCGCTGACCCTATTTTCCGATGCAGAAGCGCGAAAAGACGCGATCGAGCACCGCTTCGGTGAGCTCTTCCCCAGTGATCTCACCCAGCGCGCGGATCGCCTCCCGCAGGTCGATCGTCCAGAAATCCCAGGGCAGCTGCTGGGCCGCCACCTCCTGGCTGCGGGCCAGGGCCTCAGCCGCCCGCAGAGCCAGATCACGCTGGCGGGCATTGAGGGCGAGAAGCACACCGCTGGTTTCGGCGACGCCGCAACGGGCCAGCAGGCCCTGGACCAAGGTCTCCTCCCCGGCGCCGGTGATCGCGGAGATGGTGACATCCACGGTCACGCTCTCCGGCATCGGCCCCGGAGGACGGTCACCCTTGTTGGCCACGATCAAACGCGGCACCGCGTCTGGGATCCGCTGCAGCAGGGCGGCGTCCTCATCGGTCCAGCCTTGATGGGCGTCCACCACCAGCAGGACCACATCCGCCGACGCCAGGGCCTCCTCGCTGCGGGCGATGCCCAGCTGCTCCACCGCATCGGAGGTGGTGCGGATGCCAGCCGTATCCAGCAGCGTGATCGGCACGCCCTGAAGCACGATCTCGCTTTCCAGCAGATCGCGTGTGGTGCCGGGCAGATCGGTGACGATCGCCCGCTCGCGTCGGCTCAGCCGATTGAGCAGGGAGCTCTTGCCCACATTGGGACGACCAACCAACGCCACCCGCAGGCCCTGACGCAGGGCGTCGCCGCGACGGCCATCGGCCACCAGCTGGCGCAAGCCATCGCCAACCGCCTGGAGCTCGTGGAGCAAGGCGTCGCCATCGAGAGGCGGGAGGTCCTCCTCGAAATCCACCCGGGCCTCGAGTTCGGTGAGCTGATCGAGCAGGCGTTCCCGCAGAGCTGTGATCTGAGCCTGGATCCCGCCATCCAGCCCCGCCATCGCCAGCTCAGCGGCCCGTCGGCTGCGGGCCGCCACCAGGTCGCTGATCGCCTCCGCCCGGGTGAGATCCAGACGGCCGTTGAGCACCGCCCGCTGACTGAATTCCCCCGGCAGGGCCCGACGCACATCCGGCTGGGCCAACACCCGCTCCAGCACCTGCTGCACGGCGATCACGCCGCCATGGCAATGGATCTCCACCACGTCTTCACCGGTGAAGCTGCGCGGTCCTGCCATCACCAGCACCAACACCTCATCGAGGTGCTGCACGCCGTCGGCCGCCAGCGCATGGCCGTACAAGACCCGGTGGCTCTCCCAGGCCTGCCGGCCCGGCACCTGCACCACCGCCTGCACCGCAGCCTGGGCCTGGGGACCGGACAGGCGAATCACAGCGATGCCCCCCTCGCCGGGGGCCACAGCCGTGGCGACGGCCGCGATCGTGTCGTCGGAGCTGAACGAATCCATCTCTAGGATCATCGCCACTGCACGGACCGTTCAGGAATGCGTCCCCGCCGCGTCCTCGTCCTGGCCCGTCGACGCTTTCGCCATGCCATCCACTGGCTCTGGTCCCAGGAGGGATCGGCGGGCCAACGGGCCAGGGGGCTGGCGGGGGGTGTGTTCTGCGGTTGCTATCCCTTCTTCGGGCTGCAGATCGTGATCAGCGTGGCGGCCGCCAGCATGGTTCGCGGCAACCACCTGCTCGCCGCCGCGGGAACCCTGGTGAGCAATCCGGTCACCTACGTGCCCCTCTACTGGTTCAACTACCTGGTCGGGGACCATCTGCTGCCCGCATCGGCAGGCAGCACCGACCTGCGTGCGGTCCATCGCAGCAGCCTCTGGGATCAGGGCTGGGAGTTCACCGCGCGGCTGCTGCTGGGCTCCACCCTGGTGGGGGCGGTCTTGGCCCTGGTCAGCGGCTTGATTGCCTACCGACTGTTCCGCAGACGCTCCAGAGCCCAGACCAAAGCAGCACTCAACTGATGCCGATGCGGGCAATGTCGATCACGTCGGCCATCGAGCGAATCTGATTCATCGTGCGCTGGAGCTGGGCGGCGCCGGTCAGCTCCACCCGCAGGTCGATGCAGGCGGGTCGCCCATGGCAGGTCTTCACCCGGGCATCACTGACGTTGATCGAGCCCTCGGACAGGCGCATCAGGATGTCCTTGAGGATGCCGACGCGGTCGATCACCTCGATGCGCAGCTGCACCGGGAAGCGCTGCCGATCGCCCGATTCCACGCTGTTCCATCGCACGGGCAGGCGGCGCTCCGTGGGAATCGCCTCCACGTTGGTGCAGCTCTGGCGATGAATGGTGATGCCGTGGTTGCCCAGGGCAACGGTGCCGACGATCGCTTCACCGGGCAGCGGACTGCAGCAGCCCCCGAGGCGATAGTCCAGACCCTCCACCCCGAGAATCGCCCCATCGCCGCGGGACCGTTCCGAGTCGGCAGGAGCAGCTGCCGACAGACTGCGTGCCAACTCGTCATTGCTCGGTGGCGGCGCGGCTTGTTCCGCCTGCAGACGGATCTCCTCCCGCAGCCGATTGATCACCTGATGCAGGGTGACCGTGCCGAACCCCAGGGCCGCTAGGAGGTCATCGGTGGTCGGCACATTGCAACGCTGGGCCACGCGCACCATGGCGTCGCCGTTCAGCAGGGCATCGAACCCGTCGCGTCCCAGCTCCCGCTCCAGCAGATCCTTGCCGCGCAGGATCGTGTCATCGCGATGGCTGCGCTTGTACCACTGACGAATGCGGTTGCGCGCCGTGGGGGTGGCAACGAAATTGAGCCAGTCGAGGCTGGGGTGGGCGGTCTTGTTGGTGAGCACCTGCACGAAGTCGCCGTTCTCCAGCGGCGTGGCCAACGGACAGAGCCGGTCATTGATGCGGGCTCCATGGCAATGGTCACCCACCTCGGAATGGATCCGGTAGGCGAAGTCCACCGCCGTGGATCCCTTGCGCAACCCCACCACATCGCCCTTGGGCGTGAACACAAACACCTCTTCATCGAACAGGTCTTCCTTGATCGACGCCAGATAGTCGTTGTGGTCGTCGTCTCCGCCCTCCTTCTGCCAATCCACCAGTTGGCGCAACCAGTTGAAGCGCTCGGCATCGCCGCCGGTGCTCGCCGGTGAGCCGCCTTCCTTGTATTTCCAATGCGCGGCAATGCCGAACTCGGCGACGCGGTGCATCTCGTTGGTGCGGATCTGCACTTCGATCGGCCGATGGCGACCGATCACCGCCGTGTGCAGGGACTGATAGCCATTCGGCTTGGGCAGGCCGATGTAGTCCTTGAAGCGTCCGGGAATCGGCCGGAAGGTGTCATGCACCACGGCCAGGGCGCGGTAGCAGGTTTCCAGGTTGGGGGTGATGATCCGCACCGCCGCCACGTCATAGATCTCGTGGAAGGCCTTCTGCTGGCGCTGCATCTTGCTCCAGATGCCGTAGAGATGCTTCGGGCGGCCATTCACCTCGCAGCTCTCCAGCCCCACCGCTGCCAGCCGGTCACTCAACAACTTGAGGGTCACCCCAAGCCGTTCTTCCCGTTCGCTGCGCTTGGTGGCCACCTCCTCGGTGATCTCCCGGAAGGCCTCAGGCTCCAGCAGCTTGAAGGCCAGATCTTCAAGCTCCCACTTGAACCGGCCGATACCGAGCCGGTTGGCCAGCGGGGCGTAAATCTCGCGGGTTTCACGGGCGATGCGCTCCTGCTTCTCCCGCTTCAGGGAACCGAGGGTGCGCATGTTGTGGAGCCGGTCCGCCAGCTTCACCAGCACCACGCGAATGTCGCTGGCCATGGCCAGAAACATCTTGCGCAGGTTCTCCGCCTGGGCTTCGGTGCGATTGGTGAAATGCAGACCACCGAGTTTGGTCACCCCCTCCACCAAGGCCCGCACCTCGGCGCCGAAATGTTCTTCCAGCTGATCCGCAGTGAGATCGGTGTCTTCCACCACGTCATGGAGGAAGCCCGCAGCGATCACCGGAGCACTGGCACCGATGTCGCGCAACAGATCAGCCACCGCCACAGGGTGAACGATGTAGGGGTCACCGCTGGCGCGGAACTGACCTTCATGAAGCTGAAAAGCGAAATCAAAAGCAGCCGCCAGCAGCGCTTCTGAATCCGTGGGGCAGCTGTATCCCGCGCCTGGGGGCACATGCTGCAGACACTCCTGCAGCCAGGGGGGCAGCTCGATGCCGTAATCCTCAAGACTGCGAATCGGATGGGCGCGAACCGTGGGCAGGCCAGTGGACGGCCCAGCACCGACCGCATCGGTCTGTGTCGGTTCTGTCGTAGAGGCGCCTTTCAGCATCCGACCCGTCAGGGTTTGACCATGGTATTGGAGTCATGCGTCCAGTA
>JBGKDR010000018.1:0-7544 GCA_042954225.1 Parasynechococcus sp. | reverse complement strand
GCTGGAACGCTGCCAGTTGGCGGACCTGCAGCCGCTTGAGGCAGATCCACTGCTTCGAGATCTTGATGATCAAGCCAGCGCTTATCGCGCTGCGCTCGCCCCGGACCTCGCGGCGACCCTGCTGCCTGTGGCGGTGAGTCCCTACGTGATCGTCTGGCGCCAGCATGCGTCTCTAAAGGAGACACCTCAGGATTGGACGTGGTTGCTTCAGCCTCCCCTCGCCCGGAGGCTGGTGCTGCCGGCCAGCCCACGCCTGGCGATCGAGCTGGCCGCGCGGATAAGTGAGCCCAATGCGCTCACCAACCTGCGTCGTCAGGCTCTGACCTTCGACGACCGACAAGGTCTGAACTGGTTGGTGAAGGGGGAGGCCCTCGCGATTGTGTTGCCCCTGCAACGGGCGATGGCGTTGTTGCGTCGTGATCAGCGATTCTCGGCAGTCCTGCCGGCGAGCGGTGCTCCGCTGCACTGGACGTTTCTGGCCCGACCGGCATCCACCCGAGAGCCTCTACCGCAGAGCTGGGTGGAGCAGAGCCGCGAGGCTCCTCTGCTGCAGCGTCTGGTGGCGGAAGGCTGGCGACCGTCCATGCGGATCGCTGGCATCGATGACCTCAGAGCATCGCTGCCGATGCGATGGCGTGATCTCCTGCTGCCCCCTGCCGATCTCTGGTCACGCTGCTGGTCCCTGCAGCCCCTCGGGGACGCTGACCAGCTTCGGCTGACCCAGCAGTGGTCGGCATCAGCTCCATAGCCGTCGGCGGGGGGCGGCCTTGAGTCGTTTGTGGGTATCGGCCAGAAGTTTGGGAATGGCCAATTGATGGGGACAACGTGGAAGGCAATCGCCACAGCCGATGCAGGCGGAGCCATCGACCGCCTCCCACCAATGCCCGGCGCGGCCGATCAGGTTGTAGCGCTCCTGAGCGAAACCAATCAGGTCGTGTCCGATCGCCAGATTGCGCAGTCTCAGAACATCGGGAATCGGTACCTGCTGGGGGCAAGGAAGGCAGGCACGGCATTGATGACACTGATCAACACCGAGCCGTTCATGGCGCTGGTGCTCGAGCTGATGGATCACGCGCGTTTCGTCATCGCTCAGGGGACCATCGGCCCGTTGCAATGTCCGAGCCAGGTTCAGATCCGATGGTGCAGCAGCGCCAAGGGTCAGGGTTGTGATGCCCTGCGCGAGCAGGAAGCGGTAGGCCAGTGCCAGAGGTTCCATCGGGGCACAGTCCTCCCGAAGGGTGTCGCTCGGGGCCTGTAAGCGCCCGCCCTTGTCAGCCGGAGAGATGGCCATGACTCCCATGCCGAGATTGAGGGCCTCCCTGGCGAGGGGGAACCGCTGCTGGTCCAGCAGATGAAGATGCAGGCTGCAGAAGCTGAATCGCCCTGACTGCAGGGCTGCGGCAATGACGGGGTCAGCCCCATGGCTGCTGAATCCGATCTGGGTCACCAGCCCCTGCTTCAGTGCCCAGTCGAGCAGCGTCGCGCCATCGCCCTCCACGGCCCAGCGCAGATGCTCCTCCCGGTTGATGCCATGGACGGCCAGGTTGTCGAGCTGGGATACCCCCAGCCGTTTCAGGGTTCCCTTGAGCTGCCGTTGTCCTTCCGCAAGGGTGCACCCCGGAATGATCTTGCTGGTGACGACCCAGCCACCCTCCGGTTCGATTCCGTTCTGATGGGTGTCAGCCAAGGCCGTCCCAAGGAACGCTTCGGCAGGGCCATAGGCCGGTGCTGTCTCAATGTGATTGATGCCGGCGGCCACGGCCGCCTTCAACACCGTCGTCATCTGCTCGACGGATGCAAGCGCACGCATGGTGCCGAGGGTGAAGAGACTCACCGCCCGGCCATGACCAAAGGGGCGTCTCAATCCTGGAGGTCCCGCTCGTCTTGGTGGTCTCCACGGGTTTTCAGGTGTCGAACCAGAGCGGCTGGACTCAGGTCATCGACGAAGCGGTTGAAGGCACTCTGATCAGCGGCATCCGCTTCTGCATCGACGGGGATTGAGGCCTCAGCCACGACCTCTTCCAGCATCCAGATGCTGCTTCCGGTTCTGACGGCTAAGGCAATGGCATCACTCGGTCTGGCATCGATCTCGATGAGGTCGGATTCCTCCATCTCCTCGTCAGAGACGCCTTCTTCTCGGAGTTTGAGAGCGGCGTGGAAGGTGTTCTCTTCGATCGCATGGATGATCACGCGATCCAGTTCCAGTCCAGCGACGACGAGCAAGGTGGCCATCAGGTCGTGGCTGAGGGGACGCGGAGGGGCTGTGCCCTGCAGGCCGGCCATGATGTTGTGGGCCTGGGCCTGATCAATCCAGATCGGGATCTGACGTCGACCACTGGCATCACGCAGCAGCACGATCGGGGTTCGGCTGGCGGCATCGAGAGCGATCCCGGCCACGCTCATTTCAACCATGGTGATGACCCGACCCCTTCTTCGATTATGACCAGAGCACGGTGACCACTGAACCGCACCATGTTTACGGGGCTGATACAGGCGGTTGGAACGATTCAACGACGCTCATCGGCCGTTCTGATTGATGGGTGCAGCCCGTTCGCACCGCTTGCGCTCGGGGACAGCGTTGCGGTGGATGGGGTCTGTCTCACCGTGACTGATCTCTGCGGTGACGGTTTTCTGGCGGATGTCAGTGAGGAAACCCTCGCTCGCACCACCCTCGGGGTCAAAGCCGATCGCGGCGGCCGCGTGAACCTGGAGCCAGCCCTGCGGCTGAGCGATCGACTTGGGGGCCATCTTGTCAGTGGCCATATCGACGCGGTGGGTGAGGTGATCGCGATTGAGGCGCGACCCCGATCCTGGGAACTGCAACTGCGTTGGCTGGAGCCCCACTTTGGTCGCTACATCTGCGATAAGGCGAGTGTTGCCGTGGATGGCATCAGCCTCACGGTTGCAAGGTGCGATGACGATGGGGTGGTGTTCACCCTCGCAGTGATCCCGCACACCTGGGCGGCGACCACACTTCAGCACCGGGCTGTGGGCGACAAGGTCAATCTTGAAGCGGATCAACTAGCCCGTTACGCCGAGCGGTTGCTGGTGGATCGCACCAGTGCCATCAGCGACAACAGCTCAGTGCAGCCATCCCTGTCACGGGAATGGTTGTCGACCCATGGTTGGTCCTGAGCTCAGTCGACTGCCCCATCGGCCGGGTCGATGTCCTCGTCATCGTTCTGGTCCAGCGGTGACAACCAGATGGCCCCGGTGTCCTTGCGCAATTCAATTCTGAATTCCTGCCCGGGTTCCAGTCCGAGACGCTTGGTGTAGGCGTGGCCGATCAGAATGTTTCCGTTCCCGTGGACCCTGGTCCGAAATTCAGCCTGGCGGCCTCGGGTGCCGCTGCCAGGGGTTCCAGAGGATGGGAGGACATAGCCCTTGGCTTCCACGAGAGCTCTGTAGAAGCTTTTGCGCAAGACACGGCCGGTGGGCCCCACATACCCGCAGCCGCGGGCAATGTCATCCTCCGGTCTGTTGCTCAACGACCGGGCTTTATCCAGTAGCTCCTTCCCGGTCAGCATCAAGGGCTTTGCGCTTGAGGAATTGTGGACTGTGACCCTTGCGGTGGCAAGGATTCAGAGCAGATAAAGGATGACGAACAGGATGACCCAGATGCCATCGACGAAGTGCCAGTAGAGCTCTGCGGCCTCCAGAGGGAACGGTGCATCGGCGGTGATACGCCCGCCCTGCGGCCTGGTTTGCCACCAGACGATCATGATCATCAGCGCTCCGAGGGTCACGTGCAGGCCGTGAAATCCCGTGGCGGCAAAGAATGTGCTCGCGTAGAGGTTGTCGGTTAAGCCGAATGGAAGGGTGAAGTACTCGACCATCTGGCTCACCAGGAAGGCGAAACCGAGTCCGGCCGTGATCAGCAGCCAGCGGCGGCAGCGTTCGGTGGCACCCTGAAGAAGTGCCTTGCCGGCTCGGTGGAAGGTGGCGCTGCTCACCAGCAAGAGGACGGTGTTGAGGATCGGCAGCGGGAGCTCCAGCTCGTAGATGGCCCCGTCGGGAAGTGGATTGACGGCCTTGAAGGTGAGATAGGCGGCGAAGAAGCCGGCGAAGGTCATCCCATCAGCGACCAGAAAGGTCGCGAGGCCAAACAGGCGGAAGTCGCCGTGATGCTCCTCGTGCAGCGGCTCCTGGGTTGCTGCATCGGACTGGCTTGGAAGGGTGGTCATTTGCCGCTGCTCCAAAGATCACGTCCACTGGTGTTGTCCAGATCGAGTTGGTCGGCTGGAACTCCGTATCCATAGGGCTCTTTGACCAGAGGGGCCTCTCCGATCCAGTTTTCAACGGGCGGGGGTGAGCTGGTCAGCCATTCCGGTGTCAGTGCATTCCAGGGGTTATCCCCTGCCGGAACACCTGACAGTGCGCTTTGAATCACATTCCAGAGGAACGGAAGGGTGCTGATGGCCATCAACAGCGCCCCGACCGAGCTCAGTTGGTTGATCAAGGTGAACTGCGGGTCGTATTCGGCGACGCGGCGCGGCATGCCGTTCAGCCCCAACCAGTGCTGTGGTCCGAAGCAAAGATTGAACCCGACAAAGGTCAGCACAACGTGCAATCGGCCGAGGGTTTCATTCAGCATCCGGCCCGTGAACTTCGGATACCAGTGGTAGACGGAGGCGAAGATGACGAACACGGAGCCTCCGAAGACGATGTAGTGAAAGTGGGCCACCACGAAATAGGTGTCATGAACATGGATGTCGAATGGCACCTGGGCCAGGGCGACCCCGGTGATCCCCCCGAGCACGAAATTGATGATGAATCCGCAGGAGAACAGAACAGCGCTGTTCAAGCTGATGCGACCACCCCAGAGGGTGGCGAGCCAGTTAAAGAACTTGATGCCTGTCGGAACGGCGATAAAAGCCGTGGCGATGGTGAAAAACAGACGCATCCAGGGAGGCGTCCCACTGGTGAACATGTGGTGGGCCCACACGATCAGTCCCAGGCCGACAATGGCCATGATCGAGTACACCATCGTGACGTAACCGAACAGTGGTTTACGTGCATGGACTGGAAGAATCTCGCTGACGAGTCCGAATGCCGGCAGCACCATGATGTAGACCGCTGGGTGTGAGTAAAACCAGAAGAGATGCTGGTAAACAACAACGTTTCCACCCAGGGTTGGGTTGAAGAATCCAGTGTGGGCAACAATGTCAAAACTGAGCAAAACCAGCGTTCCTGCCAGCACCGGTGTGGAAAGAACCACAAGAATGCTGGTGCCAAGCATGGCCCAGCAGTACATGGGCAACTGCATCAATTTCAAGCCTGGTCGCCGCAGCTTGAGAATCGTGGCGATGAAATTAATTCCTCCAAAGATTGAGCTTCCTCCCAGAAGGACAACGCTCAGAATCCAGATCACCTGGCCCGTGGCTGGCGTGGTGATGCTGAGTGGTGGATAGGCGGTCCATCCGGACTGTGCTGCGCCGGTAAGGAAGTAACTGGTGATCAGCATCAATCCCGCCGGTGGGATCAGCCAGAAGGCCACGGCATTGAGGCGGGGAAATGCCATATCCCGAGCCCCCACATAGAACGGGATGAGGTAGTTGCCGAAGGCACCATTTACCACTGGGACGATCCAAAGAAAGATCATCACCGTGCCGTGAAGTGTCAGCACCTGGTTGTAGACATCCCGCGTCATGAAATCGGACACAGGACTCGCCAGTTCCGTCCGGATGGCGCCAGCCAGTGCTCCTCCGATCAGATAGAAGAGGAATCCACACACCAGGTACTGCAGGCCGATCACCTTGTGATCGACGCTGAAGCTGAAATAACGCAGCCAACCCGTCGGCTGCAATCGCTGTGTTGTGAATGTCTCAGGAGGCGTTGCAAGTGTCATGGGTCAAGCCTCCGTTGGTGTCTCGGTTTTGGCATTGCTGTTGAACCAGGTTTCCCATTCATCCGGCTCATCCACCACCACCGTTGAGCGCATCCCACCGTGGTAAGGCCCACAGAGCTCGGCGCAGACGATCGGATAGCGGCCCGGGCGCGTGGCGGTGAAACTCAGTTGGGTGGGTTGGCCTGGGATGACGTCCTGCTTGAGACGAAATTCGGGCACCCAGAATGCATGGATGACATCCTTGGCTTCGAGCCTGAGTGATACGGGACGTCCGGCTGGAACATGCAATTCACCAGCGACAATGTCCCCTTCGGGGTAGTGGAATAAGAAGGCGAACTGCATGGCAGTGACCTCAATCGGCAGAGCACCAGTTACAGCGGCGTTGTCGATTGAGCCAGAGCTGATCCCACCCCAGACCCGCTCCTCATTGGCGCCCATGCTGTGGTCGTGGCTCAGGGGAACCATGCCTCCCATCCGGTCATAGATGTCGTAGCTGTAGAGGCCGACGAACAGAACAACGACAGCTGGAACGGCCGTCCAGAAAATCTCCAAGGGGAGATTGCCTTCCACGGCAACCCCATCTCCGACCTGTCCGGGCCGCCGTCGAAAGCGGATCAGACTGAAAACGAGCAGTCCGAGAATACCGATGAACAAAATCGCACCAATGGTGAAGAGAACCTGAAAGAGTTCGTCGTAAATGGGTGCGTTGACGCTTGCCTGAACTGGAAGGAGGTCGAGTGATTGACTCAACCAGAATCCGCCAAGCACGAGAACCATGCCGATCACCAGAGTGATGATGGCGGATGGGATCTGCATGGTTGCGATCCTGACTTTGACCAGCGTATGGCGATCAGAAGTGAACTCTGTGAATTGATTCTTAAGTCGCTCTTCAATGGCCGGTCATGCCAGCAGTGAGCTGTTTGTCTGTTTTCTTTCGTGTGGAAAGTCAGATGAAGTGATCCTGAAATATTTCAGACCCTGACGCAATCAGTCGGCGTTGTTGTGATCGCTAGCGTCCAGATATCGCAGCTCTGGCGATTACAGATGAGGTCTCAATCATGACCACAATCTCGACGCCTTCTCTGATGCAACGTCTGGCCCAAGTGATGGCGCATCTTGTGGTTGCCGTGATCGCGCTTGTGGTGATCGGCGGTGCGACCCGCGTGATGGAGGCTGGACTGGCCTGCCCAGACTGGCCGCTGTGCTTTGGCACCTTTCTGCCGGGTCGGCAGATGAATGTTCAGGTTTTTCTTGAGTGGTTTCACCGACTGGATGCGTTTCTGGTCGGTCTTGCCCTGTTGGTCACCTCGGTGTTCACGCTGATCCAACGCGGACGTTTGCCGCGCTGGTTGCCTCCGCTCTGTGTGGTCCTGGTGGGTCTGGTCGCCCTCCAGGGTGGGCTCGGGGCACTGACTGTCACGCGTTTGCTGCCTTCAGGGGTCGTGACGTCCCATCTCGCCCTCGCCCTCACGCTGGTGGCACTGCTCAGTGCGCTGACGCAGAGGCTGCTGAAGCCCGACTCGGGCTGGGGACCGCTGTGGTGGCGCGCTCTGGCGGCTGTCGCCGTGATTGGCGTGTTCACGCAATGCCTGCTCGGTGCCGGGATGGCCACGTCCTGGGCTGCCCAACGCTGCCTCGCCGGAGGAGACGCCTGCCAATGGTTGTCGATCCACCGCACTGCGGCCACGCCTGTGGC
>JBGKDR010000017.1:0-8053 GCA_042954225.1 Parasynechococcus sp. | reverse complement strand
CAACGAATTACTGCCGGAACCTCCGGACCTGGTGTTATCAGGCATCAACCATGGGCCGAACCTGGGCACCGATGTCTTCTGCTCAGGCACGGTGGCAGCAGCCATGGAGGGCACTCTGGAAGGACTTCCCGCCTTGGCCGTGAGCAGTGCCTGTTTCCAGTGGCGCCAGTTCCAGGCCGCCGCGGATCTTGCTCTCGATGTTGCGGAATCATCACTCCAGCAGGACTGGAAAGAGAACCTGCTGCTGAATCTCAACATCCCGCCCTGTGCCAGGGAGGAGATGGGTGCGCTGCGCTGGACACGCCTCTCAATCCGCCGCTACGACGAGCAGTTCAGCCGCCGGGAAGACCCCCGTGGCCGGGCTTACTACTGGCTGGCGGGTGAAGCGGTGCACGACCTTGAATCCGCCGGGGAAGGCCCCCGCGACTGGCCGAGTGATGTGGCGCAGATCCACAACAACTGCCCGTCACTGACACCGATCCAACCCGATCTGTTCTGGCGTGGTCCCCTTGCCGATCTACCGCCTCTGCCCGGGGCCTGAGGCCATTGCCGTCAGCTGGTCCGATAGACCCGCTGCAGCAACCACAGCGACAGGATCAGACCGATCAGATGTGCAAACAACACCTGGGTGTTGCTCAGGACTGACAGGATTTCCAGGGACGTGATCGGCAGGTTGTCAGCCGTTCCGCGTCCGATCACGGCCAGACCCTGCGTCTGCATCGACGCCTGGATGAACAGCGGACCCACCAAGGCCTGATAGCCCACTGCGGCCAACACCAACCCCAGCAGATCAGCGAACAGGCCGCGTTTGATCAGCCGCGAGGTCTCACCGCGTGTGGGGCGAGCTGCGCTGTTCAGGGCCCGGCCGTTGCGCACGATCAGCCAGCCATGCCAAAGGCTGTACAACAGCACGACGAACGCGAGGGTCGTCAGAGAAATTCCAGGACCAAGCCCGAAGGCGCGGTCGGCGTTTCGAGCAAGGCTCCCACCGACGGCGGTGAACAGCAGAACACCCAGGACAACCACCCCAAGAACCACCTGAATCCAGAAGCGGATCCAGCCGACCCGACGCAGCCCGGCGGACAACAACTGGAAATCAAAGCGGTCGGGCATGCACGGTCGGGACGTGGTCGTTCAAACTTGCCACCTGATCGCGCCACCTGCATCACTTTTGATTCCCCTTTGTTCCCCTGAGCAGGCCCGACGGCCAACGGCGCTGGCGCTGGGGAGCTTTGACGGCCTGCATGCCGGCCATCGCACGGTGATCAGGCATGCGGTCAAGGCCGACGTCGGCGTTCCCACGGTGGTGAGTTTCTGGCCACACCCCCGCGAGGTGCTCTATGGCGACGCGCGGCTTCGCCTTGACCTCCCCGAAGAAAAGCTGACCCTCTTGGGGCCTCTGGGGGTTGAGCAACTGGTTCTGGTGCCCTTCACCAAGGAGCTGGCCGGCCTGAGTGGCGAAGACTTCGTCCGCACCATCCTTCTTGAGACCCTCCAGGCCAGGCACATCGCCGTCGGAGCGAACTTTCGCTTTGGCCGGGGTCGCACCGGGGACACGGCTCTGTTGCAGCGCATCGCCGCTGCAGCCGGGGTGGGGGTGGATGTCGTCGGGATTGTCGAAGACGAGCAGGGCCGAATGAGCAGCAGCCGCATCCGCGCGGCTCTCGATGGGGGCAACCTGTCCCTGGCAGCGCAACTGCTCGGACGGCCCTATCGGTTCCAAGGTCGTGTGGTCCAGGGCCGAGGTCTGGGCCGCAAGCTGGGATGGCCCACCGCCAATCTCGAGGTGGATGGACGCAAATGTCTGCCGGCGCTGGGGGTGTATGCCGCCTGGGCCTGGCTCAGAGATGAATCAGAGCCCATGGCCGCCGTCATGAACCTCGGGCCGCAACCCACCGTGGATCCGATGTCGCCGTCGGCTGTGGAAGTGCATTTGCTGGATCGAACGATCGCCTTAAACGATCAGCAGCTGATCGTGGAGCCAGTGGAACGGCTGCGCGGTCAACAGACCTTCAAGGGGCTGGAGGAACTGAGTGCCCAGATCGGGCGGGATGCCCAAACCGCTCGCAAGCTCTTGGGGCTGTCTGTTTAACCGGCAGTGGGATAGGCGCTAAGCAGACCCCAGACGATGAAGCCACCAATGCCTCCAAGGAGGACGATGCCCCAGACCAGCACGTGCATGGTGCTTTCGGAACCGCCGTTCTCCATGAACCCGGACAATTGTTCTGCCATCAGAGTGCCATGGATCTGAACAAGGTCGACGCGGGATTGGACGCCAGGGTGTCGCGCCTGCTGGACGCCAACTTGGATCGAGCTCGCGAGGGGCTGCGGGTGGTGGAGGACTGGTGTCGATTTGGACTGGATCGAGACGATCTGGTCATCCCCCTGAAGGATTGGCGTCAACGGCTCGGGACCCTGCACCGGGATGTCTATAAACAGGCCCGCTCCACGGCCACCGACAGTGGCGCCGGACTGGAGCATCCCGCCCAGCTCGATCGCCATCGACCGGAGCACGTTGTCGCCGCCAACTGTGCACGGGTGCAGGAAGCCCTGAGGGTTCTGGAGGAATACGCCCGCACCAGTGACCCGGACCTGGCGCAGACCGCAGCCAGCATTCGCTACGGCCTTTACGACCTGGAGGTCTCCTGTCTGAACGCCACCCGCGGGGGGCGTCGCCGCGAACGGTTGAACGATGCCCGTCTCTGCCTGCTGACCTGCCGCACTCCCAACCTGCTGACCATCGTTGAGCAGGCCCTGAGCAGCGGCGTGGAAATGGTTCAGTACCGCGAGAAGACGGCCGACGACCGGCAACGGTTGACGGAGGCCTCAGCCCTGGCCCAGCTCTGCCGGCGTTACGGAGCTCTGTTCATCGTCAACGACCGCATTGATCTGGCCCTGGCCGTCGATGCCGATGGCGTTCATCTCGGCCAGGAGGACATGCCCACCGATGTTGCCCGACGCTTGCTGGGAACCGAGCGTCTGCTGGGACGCAGCACCAACACCCTCGAGCAGGTCAGCCAGGCGGATGCCGAGGGCTGCGACTACCTGGGACTGGGACCGATGTTCTCCACAGCGGTGAAGCCCGAAAAAGATCCGATCGACCCAGTGATGCTCGATCGTGCAGCGTCACTGACGGATCGCCCGATCTTTGCGATCGGCGGCATCAACACCAGCAACCTGCCGACCCTGATCGCCAACAACGGCAGGCGCATCGCCGTGATCGGCGCAATCATGGCGGCGGACGATCCCGCCGCAGCCAGTCAGGCGCTGCTTCAGACCCTTTCACGCCCCCATGACTGAGCAGAACGAAAGCGCGGCAACCCTGGACCTCACCGTGAACGGTGTGCTCCAGACGATCACGGTTCCCGATGGAGTCGCCAGCCTGCAGGCGGTGCTTGTCGCCCTCAACCACAACCCGAGCCTGGTGGTGGTCGAGCACAACGGTCTGATCACACCCCGGCATCAATGGCAGGAGCCCCTGGTCAGGAACGGGGACAGGCTGGAGATCGTCACCATTGTTGGAGGTGGTTCCTAGATTCGACGGAGCCTTCCCCGGCCCATGTCCTGGATGCGTCGATTGCTTGCAGGGGCCCTGCTCCCCATCGTTCTCTGCGGATTGTTCCTGATTCCGTCCCAGCCGGCCGAGGCCGCCAGAGGCGGCCGCGTTGGCGGCGGTAGCTTCCGCGCACCCTCCATGCCCCGCAGCAGTGGCGGCTACCGCGGTGGTGGCGGCTACCGCAGTGGTGGTGGCTACGGCGGCGGATTCGGCTTTCCATTCCTGATCCCCTTCGGCTTCTTCGGCGGCGGAAGCCTGTTCGGCTTCCTGATCTTCATGGCTTTGATCGGATTTGTCGTGAATGCCCTGCGGGGAAGTACAGCCCCTGAATTGGGTGGCGGCGGCAGCCCGATGGCTCCACCGACGCCCCGCAAGGTGAATCTGATCCAGCTGCAACTCGGTCTTCTCTCCAGCGCCAAAGCCCTTCAGGACGATCTCCGCGCAATGGCCGCATCAGCGGACACCTCCAGTCCGACTGGTTTGCAACGGGTGCTTCAGGAAACAACCCTGGCGATGCTGCGACAGCCCGATCTCTGGGTCTACGCCAATGTCGAGAGTGGAGAAGTCCCCTTCGATTCGGCTGAGTCGACATTCAATCGGCTGTCGATGAGTGAGCGCAGCAAGCTCGATGCCGAAGTCACCACCAATGTGGCCGGTCAACGCGGGGCTGCATCGGCTGCCGCGTCCGGTGATGCCGATGCCACAAGTGAATACATCGTGGTCACCGTGCTGGTCGCCTCAACAGCCAGGACCAAACTGCGCGGAGCCGACACCGGTGAGGCCCTTCGTGAAACCCTGCGCATCCTGGGATCCACCTCCTCCTCTGAATTGATGGCGCTTGAGGTGATCTGGCAACCCGAAGGCCGTGGCGATGTGCTCAGCGCTGAAGAGCTGATCACGGCTTATCCCAACCTCCAGCACCTCTGATTCCTACAGAATCTTTTCAGCTGAATCGCCCTCCAACCAGCGGTTCAGCTGAGAATTCCTACCTAGTCTGAGATCTGCTGATTGTCGTCCCTTGGCTCCCGACCCACGCTTGATGGCCTGGCAGGAGAACGGGGAACTGTCCCAGTGCGATCGCACGGCTCTGATCCAGACCCTGCAACGCGCAGAGGCGGATGGCATTGGCATGGAGCTCCTGCGTCTTCAACCTGTCGGATCCGATCAGAGCGCCTGAGAGCCAATGATGCGAAGGGCCGCCATGGCGGCTCCATAGCCGTTGTCGATGTTCACCACCGTCAACCCAGGAGCACAGCTGGCGAGCATCCCCTCGAGTGCGGTTCGTCCTCCTGAACTGATGCCGTAGCCAACGGATACGGGGACTCCTATTACCGGTTGACGCACCAGTCCCGTCAGCACCGTCGGCAGAGCTCCCTCCATGCCCGCACAGGCAATTAACACTTTGGCGTTCTCCAGCTCCGGCAGGACCGCCAGCAGGCGATGCAGGCCGGCAACGCCGACATCCATAAACGACTCAACACCAATCCCGTGCCAGCGGAGAGCCAGGCCGATTTCTGCGACCACAGCAGCATCACTTGACCCACCGGACAGCACGGCCACATCCGACGTATGACCCGCGGATGGGCACGAGCCAAGGGTCAGACATCGCGCCAACGGGTGGTACTCGGCCGAGGTCAGAGTTGAGGTCACAACTCTGGCCTTCTCGGCGTCGACGCGGGTCACGAATCCCACCTCCCCTGCTGCCTCAAATCCACGCAACACATTGAGGATCTGATCCGCGGTTTTGTGCTCACCCCAGACAGCCTCCACCATGCCGAGGCGCTGGCGTCGCTGCAGGTCAAGGCGGGCATCGGTCATGGCATGGTCAGCCGCTGCGGCTGCAGTTCACCGGCGGCCAGAAGAGGAAATGGCGACTCCGATGGCGAACTGAGGCGCAAGGCGGAGATCACCTGAGCATCGAACGCCGCCTGAACACGTTCGACCTCGGCATCGGGTATCGCTTTCCACTGGCTGCGGCTGGCCCAACGGATCAGCAGCAACCCCTCTTCCCGCTCAGGGTCCCAGTAGAGGTCACGCCCGAGGAAGCCGGCCTGGTCCTCCAGCCAGGGTTGCCAGGTCGACCGCTCAGCCTCCAACCAAACCGCACGGTGCGCTGCCGGTACTTGCAGGCGAAGTTGTTCAACCACGGCAGCGGACGCCATCAAGGGACTGGCCAATGCCACAAGCATGGCCAGAACAAACGAAACAATGCGTGTCATTGCCGCGACAGCAGCGCGACGGCCTGACAGCTGATGCCCTCCTCACGTCCTTCGGGGCCGAGACCTTCATTGGTGGTGGCCTTCACACCAACCGCCTCGGGGACAAGGCCCACCCTGGCGGCGATGTTGGCGCGCATCGCCTCGATGTGAGGTTTGAGCTTGGGACGTTCAGCGATCACCACCGCATCCAGGTTGGTCACCGCCCAGCCACGGTCGCGAACCAGAGCGACCACCTGCTCCAGCAGCTCCAGGCTGTCGGCGCCCTTCCACTTGGGATCCGTCGGAGGGAAATACTTGCCGATATCCCCGAGGGACAACGCCCCCAGCAAGGCATCCATCACGGCATGCACCAGAACATCAGCATCGCTGTGGCCATCGAGGCCGAGGCCATCAGGGTGCTCAAGGGCAACCCCTCCGAGAATCAAGGGCCGACCGGGCACAAGGCGATGGATGTCGTAGCCATTGCCGATGCGCAGCTGCATCGTTGTTGCGGCGTCTGGCTCCATTCTTCCGGTCTGGACCTGCCAACGGCGAAAGAGATCCGGTCGCCGTTCAGCCGTGCGCTGTTCACGCTGCTGCTGACGCCAGCGTTCAATCGCTGCATGGTCACCACTGCGCAGAACATCCGGAACCGTGAGTCCCTCAAACTCAGCGGGCCGTGTGTAGTGCGGGTGCTCAAGGAGCAGGGTGCTGTGGCTTTCCTCCACCAGTGACTCCGGCGTTCCGACGGTTCCGGGAAGCAGACGGACAACCCCATTGATCAGGGTCATCGCCGGGAGTTCACCACCGGTCAAGACAAAGTCACCGCATGACACCTCCTCATCACAGAGGCTGCGAATGCGCTCATCAAACCCTTCGTAGTGGCCGCAGAGCAGCACGAGTTGCTCGTAATCCTCGGCCCAGCGCTGAAAGTCCCGCTGGCGCATCGGTTGCCCCTGTGGAGACATCATCAGCACGCGGGTGCGAGGGCCTCTGGGCACCGCTTCCATCGCGGCAAACACCGGTTCAGGCTTCAACACCATGCCGGCACCGCCCCCATAGGGGATGTCATCCACCTTGCGGTAGCGATCCAGGGCAAAGTCCCGGGGATTGTGGACATGCAGTTCAGCAATCCCAGCCTTGAATGCCCGCCCAATGACCCCGAGCCCAAGCAAGGGCTCGAAGGTCTGGGGAGCCAGGCTGACCACGTCCAGGCGGTAAGGGGCCATGGGTCTAGGCCGAGGGCTTGGACACCCGACGAATGTCCGTGCAGAAACTGCCCTGAACCGGCTGGCCACTGGCATCCACCGCGGTGGTGCTGCGCAGACGCAGGTTGGGGCGCGTGAACCAGATTCTCTCCTGCACTTCGATGCCATCGGCTTGCTGCAGGGTCAATTCGACGCTGCCGTCAGGCCAGAAACGCCAGCCCCCCTTGGAGGACGACGCACCGGCGGAAATGGTCAATCCACCGTTGCGACCGAACAGCAACGCCGTGGTCTCGCCACCGGGGGCCTCGACAGACAGCCGCCCCAAAGCATCCTCGCCAGCGGCATCAAAGCGAACCGTGACCGTCCCCCGTTCACTGCTGTGCCAATCGTCGTCACCGTCGCAGGACAACTCAAATCCACTGCGAAGACTCATCCATTCCCCGGCACAGAGGTCCAGGAACGCAGCCGCATCGGCGGGTGGAAAACTTGATTCGCTCATCGACCCATCCTCTCAGCCGGGTTCACCAGGTGATGGGCAGAAAGGGATAGGGACGATTCCAGCCGTAAATGGACAGCCGTTGGCGACCGGGCAGCGCTGAGCCCCGTCGATGGAACCCGAAGACATCGGCAAGAACCAAGGTGTTGGCGTCACATTCAAAGGACACGGGTTCTGGAAGGTTGAGATCCTTCAGATCCTGTTCTCGGATCCTGAAGGAACCCGAACAATCGGGTTGGCGCCCTGTCGCAATGGCACGGTTGGCCTTGTCTTGCTCCCAGGCCAGACGGGCGGGCGTGAGTTGGTGGCTCCCCGGGACGTATTCGAAGGGTCCGTCCTCAGAGCGGACCGGACGCAAAAACAACCAGAACTTGATGGCCCTGAAGAAGGTGTCGCGGTGCAGCTCTTTCTGCAGATCAGGGGTGCGTGTTTCTTCACCGTGAACGGTGAGATAGATCTCCAGCTTGCGGGGATGCATCGGACAACCGATCACCGCACGTGAGAAGGCATTCAGACGTTGGTCATGGCACAGACGCAGCGTCTGGGGCATCACACCAGGATCCAGACCAACAAAGCGATTCAGGGTGCCGCCATC
>JBGKDR010000016.1:0-1290 GCA_042954225.1 Parasynechococcus sp. | reverse complement strand
ACCCATCAGCTGGTAGTAGCTGGCGATGCCGAAGTTGATTCCCGTCCACACCTCAAGCGGATGGGTTCCGTTGGGGTCAAGGGGGGTGCCGTCCCTGCGCAGTCCGTTGGCAACGCCCAGAGATCCACCGGCGAAGCGTTCAAAACACGCTTCCTTCACAGCAGCCAGGGTGCTGCGGCAGTTGGCCTCACTGACGACGGGGGCCAGGCCGAGCAGCCGGGCATAGAAATCACCACAGAGCTGATCCGCCATCACCACCGGTGTCCCACTTTCGGCATCGATGTCGTAGTACTCGCCGTTCCAGAGGAGGCGATCGAAGTTGGCCCGGGACTGGGCCAACCAGGCACCGAACTGGCGTTGCTCCTCTGAGGTGTCCAGCCCGGTTTTCAGCTGCAACTCCTGGGCCATCGCCAGCGCTGCCTCGAGGGCTGCAATCCAAAGCGCACCGCAGTAAGCACTGACCCCCTTCAGCGGCCAGTCATCAAAGGTCTGATCGGGGGCACCGCCGTTGTCGGGCATGCCGTCATCGTTGACATCAAATGTCTTGAGGTATCGCAGGGCCTCCACTGCCGCAGGCCAGCACTCCGCGAGAAAGGTGACGTCCTCTCCGCTGGGGGCCAAGGTGAAGGTGCGCCAGACCTGGAGCACAAAATCACTGCCAAGGTCCTTCCAGAGGTTGCAGTCCTGATAGGCGGTGTAATTGGTGGCCTCCCAGGGGATCTCATTGGGAGCACCAAGGTCGTGGGGCGTCGCACCTTTGACCTTGCGGTCAGCCTCGACCCGTCCTTTGCCCTGGGTGAAGTACCAGCCGATGGGCCGCTGGGTGGCATCCGCGGCTGGAATCGCTCGGGCAAAGCTGCGCAACACCGCCTTGTCCAGTTCCGGCCAGAGCTGGAGCAGGGCCAGGGAGCCATACAGGCGCACATCGAGGCTCTCGTACCAGGCGTAATCGAGACATTCGAGAACGCCAAAGCGGCCCACCGGGTCGTCGGAACTGGCGGCGCTCCAGAGGGTGCCGCCGCTGCAGAGGTCGTAGAGCTCGTTGAACAGCGCCATCCTCAGAGGCTCACGCAGGCTCTTGCGCTCGAGCACCGGCCGCTGCCAGGCCTCGATCCGATCGCGCCACTGGCGCCAGTCGCGCAGGGCTTCGGCGGCGATGGCGGTGGCATGGCGCCCCTCCACGCCGAAGAAGTCGGTGTAACGCCGCATCGCCTGGCTGCCACTGGCAAACGCCGTCACCGGCAGATCCCAACTGATCGCCACAGGGATCGTCAGCGTCTGGCCCGGCTC
>JBGKDR010000015.1:0-1454 GCA_042954225.1 Parasynechococcus sp. | reverse complement strand
AGGCGTCCTACCTGGTGAAAATAAATGGCTTGGTTAAACCACTTCTGGAAATTGAGCTGTTGCTTTTTTGATGATTTACCTGTCTTCGCCTTCGATGGCCCACCAAATCCAGTCACTTCATCAGCATGCTCTTGTTTTAGTTTAATGGCAATCCAACATTCTTTATTTCAACTCCACTCCATCTCTACATCAAATCCGTTGATGGTCGAACTTGCGTTGGAGTCGTCGCAAGCGCACTGACCTTCACCTATGGGCACATGGGCTACAGACACCAGTGGCATCAGGATTGTGCGTCTGGCTCCCGTGGTGTCTCGATGGCGTCAGTCAACTCAAAACTGGTCAACCGGACATCTTTTTGATCCAGCCGCTGGATCGGGTCGTCGGAAAGTCTGATCACAAGGCGGTCCTCAACAGCCGTGCGTCGTGGCCGTCAGTTTCTTAAGGGTGCCATCGATGCCATCGAGTGGAAGGATCTGCTCGATGAGCGATGACACTTGAGAGCCCAATGCTCTTGTGATCAATCGCTTTTCTCGTCGGAATCCTTACGACAGACCGATTCCGGCAAGGGGTTGCCGTCTGCGTCTTTGCAGTCCTTGAGGTTGTCCATATCAATAGAGCATCCACTTAAAGCACTGGCGACAATCACCAACAGAGTTCCAAAGCGCAACATCTCAAAGAGCATCAACGTGAACCCACATTGGTTCGCAAGACAATCTCTGCCATCCCTGGTCAGAAGAAACAGACTGATCTGAAGCCCCTGATCAATGGGCTGCATGCAGCGCGCTGGGAACCATCAGCAAACCCGTGCGTGAACAGGAATCTCCATCGCAGTCACGGTTCTGCTATCCGGGAGATCGCCGACATGGGGGCAGAACTCCTGAACAGTCCCATCGGCAATCCCCGCCCGCAGGAAGGTCTCAACCTTTTGTCTGGCGCACTGGGTGGAGCACCAGCTCGCATGTTGATCGTGCTGACAGCGCATCTCCATATCCTTTGCTGCTGTCAGTCAACTGGGAGAAATCACCTCAAGACTGAGGGCCGGCACAGCAGCGCCTGAACGTTGCCTGATGAGATTGAGAGTTTCGCCTAGAGCCCTGCTGCCCCACATCTCCTGACAATGTCGGGGAGATCAGCCAATCACCGTGGAGCTTCGGTGTGCCCGCATTGCACCGAAATCAATTCGTAAACCTCAGAGCCGGAAACCACCCAAGCAGTGATCCCTCATGACTCCAGTGGAGTCAAAAGCTTCGTTGCCCCCTAAGAGCCTGAACACACAAAAGGGCGACCGCTGAAATATCCCGTCCTGAAATCCTTTGAAGGGCCCTTCCAGGCCCCATGGGTCAATTGGGTGATAAGGCTGACCTCACCCCATCTCCCTTAATGGGTCAGGCAGCAACAGGGGCTGCTTGACGGGAGAAACGAACGATGTTGTTCGCAGTTACGGGTTTGCTCTC
>JBGKDR010000014.1:0-15385 GCA_042954225.1 Parasynechococcus sp. | reverse complement strand
CTCCAGGAAGACAGTTATGGTCGCTACAGAAGTTGTGCGAAGACCATAGATCGCATCACAACGGAGCAATCTTTTCTCCAGAAAAATGAAAAAGTCCCAGCCAGCCCGTTCTCACCTCCCTGAGCCCTCTGATCTTCAGCGGGCTCAGCGCAGAGAGATCGTTTTGATGATCACATCGGAAGACATGAACCATCGTCTGACTGTTCTGGAACAGAGCGGTCGCGATGCCGATCGCCTGTCCCTGCTCGCTGAACTGGGCGACTGGCAGAACTACGGAAAAAGCGACCTGGCTTCGATCCTGCATGCGCCCTACGTGGGCCGTGATTGAAACGGTTGCGGGTCCTGATCAAGACGATGACGCGTCGGAATCGGGGCGCCCTGGCTTGAACCGTCGAGGCTGGCTGTGATCTCCAAAGCCTGGCGTAACAGGCGTCCAGCCATCAACGGCATGTCCCGCGGCACAGAAATGCGATCACGCAGATACCGCAACCCTCCAGCACTTCCTCGAGCTGGTTGGCCAGCCTGATCGCTGATCAACGTGGTCAACGCTGCCCTCAGGGGCTGATCAAACGCAGTCGATCCCAATGGATTGAGCGCAAGAAGCCTTTGGCGATGTTTCAAGACACGCGTCAAGGCAATGCGACGCATGGATGCATCGTCGCGGGCCAATTCAGGCCAGCGTGCCTCGTCATTCCCAAGACCTCGACCATCATCAATCGACTGCGATAAAGCCACGGCCATCGGCTCTTCGTCTGTCCAGCAGCCTCCCATCTGCGGTGGAAGGTCATGGGCGTGGGTGTGGAAGTCACTCTGGGTACCGCGATAGGTCTCGAGTTGTTCCAGGGCCTGGAACCAACGATCAATCGCGGGGTGTTCCTGACGCAGTCGGTACCCCTTGTAGTAAGCAAGCGATGCATTCATGCGCTCCACATAGGGAACAAACACCAGGTCCACGGCGCTGGGGCCCTCCGCCTCCAGCCAGGGGGAGTCCGTTCTGGACAACGCCTGCTCGAATCGCTGGGCGATGGCACGAAATTGCTCACGGGCCTGACCCTGCTGCCTGGGGTTCAAACCGGGGGAACAGAGCCAGAGACACCAGGCCCGGAACAACAGCCGCTCAAGCTGGCGCAGGGCAAGCGATTCCTCAGCCTCTAGGGGCATGCCCAGTGGTCCGAAGCACTGCTCCAGTGCCAGCAGGATCACATCGCTTTCCGTGATGATCTGCCCGTCAAGCTCCAAGGCCGGCAGCATTCCCGAGGGGACCTTGGCCAAAAACCATGGCTCCTTCGATCCATAACAGCGCATCGTCACTTTGCGGATGCGGTATGGAATCCGCTTGAACTCCAGCCATAGCCAGATCTTCTGGCAGTAAGGACACCAAGCGTGATGATCGCGGTAGAGGGTGACACGAACGCTCGTCTCCGGCTGACCGAACAGCCTCAGAGTCGCCTGGGCGTTGGTTGGACCGTTGACACGGTCGGGCTCAGGAAGCGCCTTTGCGGTCAACTCCTCCCAGGACAGCGCTTCGACCATCGTCATCCAACACGAATTCGGCCATAGTGGCCTCCTCAGCGCCGTGGTGTGACCCCTCCTGATCCCACCTACAGCCGCATCCCTGAAGCGGAGGACGCCAGTCAGCTCTTTCAGGTCCCGATTGCTGCGTTACACCCCACCCAGTGGTGCATCGGTCTGGCTGAGATCTGGTCCCGACAACAGGATTTCGCCAAGGAAGACCAACAGGAACATCTCGATTACTTGCGACGCAAACCGGTCCCCCTGGTCCGCGGCGGTGACGGAACGCTCTGGATGGTCGACCGTCATCACCGACTTCGCGCCCTGCTGGGTCTGAATCCAGGGGCCACAACCTGGGGGTACCTGATCGAGGAGCTGCCGGACTCCAGCGACGACGACGTGCTGCAGTTTCTTGAGAACCGCGGCTGGCTCTACCTGATCGATGGGCGTGGCAATGGCCCGCATCCGGCACGGGAGCTACCAACGTCCCTCATGGATCTGGATGATGATCCCTACCGCTCGCTTGTCTGGAAGCTCAAAAAGGAGGGGTTGATCAAACCTCAGCCCCAGATCCCGTACCACGAATTCCGTTGGGGAGCCTGGCTGCGACGCAGACCGCTGCCCCCATTCAGTTCAAGAACGCTCGAGCCCGCGCTCCCTCCGGCGCGACGGCTTGTCTGCTCCAGCGCAGCAGCCGAGATGGCGGGTTGGCGCGGAGACAAGCGGGATTGCCGCTAGCCCTGCAACTCAGCTCTTGCGACGGGAGTCGATCTGGAGCAGATCCTTCACCTTCTGCACCTGACTGGCCAGCTGCGGATCATTGGCCAATCGTTTCTCCACCTGATCAATCGCGTACATCACGGTGGTGTGGTCTTTTCCGCCGAATGTTTCTCCAATGCGCGGAAGACTCAGATCCGTCCCCTGGCGCATCAGGTACATCCCCACCTGACGGGCCTGGCTAACGGCCCGCCGTCGCGTGCTGCTGCACATCTCCTCGGCCGTGACGGCAAAGACCTCCGAAACCTTGTCGATGACCTGCTGCGGTGTGACCTCCACGCCCTGGCCAGTGGGATCAAGCATCGGCGCCACAGACTCCACGGTCATCGGCAGGCCAGTGATCGAGGCGAAGGCAACCGCTCGGGTGAGGGCACCCTCGAGTTCCCGGATATTCGAGGTGAAGCGCCCGGCGATGTAGTGAATCAGATCCCGGGGGAGAGCCATCCGTTCGTGCTCGGCCTTCTTCTGGAGAATCGCCATGCGGGTCTCGAGATCCGGCGCCTGAATATCAGCGATCAGACCCATCTGGAACCGGGAAATCAGGCGCTGCTGCAGGCGGGGAATCTGACTCGGAGGCCGGTCACTGGCAATGACCACCTGTCGCCCGGCCTCGTGCAAGGCATTGAAGGTGTGGAAAAACTCTTCCTGGGTGTATTCCTTGCCTTCGATGAACTGGATGTCATCCACCAGGATCAGATCCGTGGCCCGATAACGATCGCGGAACGCCTGCATGCCGTCCTTGCGAATGGCCTGGATCAGATCATTGGTGAACGTTTCCGTGGAGACATAGGCGACGCGGGCATCCGGATCAATCTCCAGGCGGTAATGCCCGATCGCCTGCATCAGGTGCGTCTTGCCGAGGCCGACCCCGCCACAGATGAATAAAGGGTTGAACTCACGGCCAGGAGCCTCAGCCACAGCAAGGGCCGCGGCATGGGCCATCCGGCTGTTGGGACCGACAACGAAGCGACTGAAGACGTAGCGAGGATTCAGACCCGGCAGATACCGGCGCGGCTGGCTGGCTGGTGCCGCTGGCTGTGCAGGGGGTTGAACCGGAGCATCGAGATCGTCAACGGCTGCCGGCTCGTTGGCGGGCAGGGCCGTATCAGCCAGAACCGTCACCTGGACGGGCTCTCCGCAGACACTGCTTGCCAGCTCGGCGATCGTCGGCAGAAGTTGCTCCCGCAGCCGAATACTGGCAAAGGGGTTCGGCGCCAGCAGCTTCAGCTCGCCATCAGCAAAGCCGCGGCAACCGGTCGGACGGATGAAGGTCTCGAAGGTCGGCTTGCTCAACTTGGCCTGGAGCGCCTGCTTGACCTGGTTCCAGAGCTCTTCGCCCGTCTTCACCAAAACCGTCAGGACGCTTGAGGTCTGAATCTACGCATGCCATGCGGTTCAGGCCGCCTTAAATGAGACAGGAACATTGACGCTGGAATGCCACGGTCGCTGCATTGGATCACCCTCGCGTTGGTGGGGACCACAGTCACCGCCTGTGATCTAGCCAATTTCTCCCTGGGTCCGAAACCAGAGGAGACACCCGCACCTCCACCGATCGTCAGCGACCAACCACGGACGGCCCCCCTACAACCGGGCGAGAACGTGATCGTGAAAGCGGTCAACCGGGTCGGTCCAGCGGTGGTCCGAATCGATACGGTCAAGGAGGTGAATAACCCCCTGGGTGGAATGTTCGGTCTGGGACCATCCACCAGCCGCCAGCAGGGCCAGGGCTCAGGCTTCATCACCCGGGCCAATGGACTGATTTTCACCAATGAACATGTCGTCCGCGGCGCGGACGGGGTGAAGGTCACGCTTCCGGACGGGCGCAGCTTCAACGGCAAGGTGCTCGGAGGTGACCCCCTCACCGATGTCGCCGTGGTCAAGGTGGTGGCGGAGAACCTGCCTGTGGCAGCTCTCGGGGACTCCAATCAGTTGCAGCCTGGGGAATGGGCCATCGCCATCGGCAACCCTTTCGGACTGAACAACACCGTGACAGCCGGCATCATCAGCGCCGTCGGTCGCACCAATGCGATCGGTGATGGTCAACGTGTGCCGTACATCCAGACCGACGCAGCGGTGAATCCCGGCAACAGCGGCGGACCGCTGATCAACGCCGCCGGGCAGGTGATCGGCATGAACACGGCCATCCGCCAGGCACCCGGCGCCGGCCTGAGCTTTGCGGTCCCGATCAATCTGGCCAAACGCATCGCTCAGCAGATCGTCAGCACCGGTCAGGCCTCACACCCCTTCATCGGGGTGGAGCTGCGCAGTCTCACCCCACAGCTCGCACGCGAAATCAACGCCACCACAACACAGTGCCGAGTGCCAGAGGTCAATGGGGTTCTTGTGGTGAATGTGGTCCCCAACACACCTGCCAGCGAGGCTGGAATCCGCCAATGTGATCTCATCACCCAGGTCAACGGCACAGCCGTCAACACCCCTTCGGATGTGCAACTGGCGGTGGATCGCGGCCAGGTCGGAACACCCATGCCCATCGCCATCGAACGCGACGGACGCGACGAGGTGCTGTCGGTTCGCCCCCGAGAGATGCCGCGGCGGGGTTGAGATGCCACGGCGCCCGGTTCTCACCGTCATGGCCCGCTGGCCTTCACCCGGGCGCTGCAAACGGCGCCTGAGCGCTGATTTCGATGAGCGCCTGACCCTGCGGGCCGCCGACGAGCGGGCCGCGAGGATTCAGCGGCGGCTCTGTGAACACACCATGGCCGTCGGACGGGAGCTGCAGAGCTCCGGTGTCCTTGAGTTGCGACTCGCCGTTAGCGGTCTAGGTCGACAACACGCCCAGCGCTGGGGCCACTCCCTCGGTGCCTCCTCCACAGCTCTGCAAGGAGAAGGATCACTGGGCTGTCGGATGCGACGTCAGTTTCTCCGGAGTGCAGCTGCACCATCTGTCCCGCGGCAGCTGATGATCGGAGCCGATCTTCCGGGCCTGGATTGTGATGAACTCTCCAGAGCTTTGGATGCACTGCGGCACGTCGATGTGGTTCTCGGACCGGCGTCCGATGGTGGGTACTGGTTGATCGGCTTCAGCGCTGCGCTGCTGAAGCGTCCAAAGGACTGGCCCTTCAGTGGCATCCCCTGGGGGGACAGCGCCGTGCTGGAGGTCACCCTGACGCAGTGCCGGCAGCGCAGACTCACGACCCAACTGTTGTCGCAGCGGAACGACATCGACCACCTCTGCGATCTCGCGCCCTGGCTGTCGCTCTGAGGTCACAGTTGCGATGAGGCTGAGTGTGCTGATCCCGACGCGTGATGAAGCCAGGGCCCTGCCGTTGCTTCTGGCTGATCTGCAGCGCTGGCCTGGCGAGCTGGAGGTTCTCGTGGCCGATGGCGGCAGTCGGGACGCCACAACCATGGCCGCCTGTCTTGCCGGAGCCCGGGTGCTGCACTGCACGACAAGGGGCCGCGGCCAGCAGTTGCGCACGGCAGCGGAGCAGGCCAAAGGGCTGTGGCTGCTCGTTTTGCATGCCGATAGTCGGCTGAGCGAAACCTGGGCCCAAGCAATCGCATCCCGGATGCAGGACCCAATGGCCGTCAACCAGCCGTTTCATTTCGATCTACGCATCCAAGGCTCCGACCCGATGCTCCGGATGGTGGAGCAGGGGGTGGCCCTGCGCTGCCATTGGCTGCATGAGCCCTATGGGGATCAGGGACTGCTGATCCACCGTGGGCTCTATGACCGGGTTGGTGGCTTTCGGCCGATGCCGTTGATGGAAGACCTGGAGCTGGTCCAGCGTCTCAATCGCATCTCCCAGCTGCGGTCGCTTGGAGAACCGATCACCACAAGTGCGCGGCGATGGGAGCACGATGGGGTCCTGGAACGCACCTGGCGCAACGCCCAGATTCGTTGGCGCTGGCATCACGGGGCGCGGCCGGAGCAGCTGCTCCGCGATTACTCCCGTCCGGTCAGCTGGCGTACCAGAAGGCGCAGCGATGGCCCTGAGGTTCCAGATCCCAGCCCTGACGCTGATAGAAACTGACCACCCCTGGGTCGGCAAACAGACTGACCCGTTCAGTGCCCATGTCGGCAAGCACGTCGAGGACGTAGGTCATGAGATGACGACCGAGGCCATTGCCCTGATAGAGCGGATGAACCGCCACGTCCCAGACGGTGGCTTCAAGGACACCATCGCCGGTGCAACGGGCGAAACCGACAAGGCGCGGAATGCGTGGATCGTGACGCCACAACCCCACCGTGACCAGGCTGTGGTTCAGTGCCTTGCGCACACGCCGAACCGGCCGTCGACTCCAGCCGACGGCCTCGAGCAACTGCTCGAGTTCGACCAGGTCAAACGGATGGGTCTGGCTGAACACCAGCTTGATCTGCTCATTGCTGCAGGGACAGAACCGCGCAGCATCGCCGTACTGCTCCAGAAACGGTGCATCGGGCTTGGGCAAGGTTGAGGACAGCGTCACAGCTTCGCCAGTCCCCGTTCCTGAAGGTCCGCCAGTTGAGCGTAGAGCCCTCCGCGGGCACGCAGGTCCTGATGGGTGCCCTGTTCGATCAGTTCGCCGCGGCGGAGCACGAGAATTCGATCGGAGGCCTCGACCGTGGCCAGGCGATGGGCAATCACCACAGCTGTTCGCCTCTGAAGCAACCGATCCAGGTCACGTTGCAGGGTGGCTTCCGTGGAAGGATCCATGAACGCCGTGGCTTCATCCATCACCAGGATGGTCGGGTTGCGAATCGCAACCCGCGCCACCGCCAGCAACTGCCGCTCGCCTGAGGAGAGATTGCCACCACGCTCCCGCAGCTCGGTTTGTAAGCCCTGGGGCAGCCTCTGCAGCAATCCATCAAGACCCAGTTCCGAACAGACCTCCTGGAGACCTTGATCGCTGATCGAGCGGTTCAGTCGGAGGTTGTCAGCGACATTGCCGCTGAACAGAAATGTGTCCTGAAGGACCACGCCAAGCTGCTGACGAAGATCCGCGATGGGAATGGTCCTGATATCGCGGCCGTCGAGAAGGATGCGACCGGTCTGGGGTTCATAAAGACGACAGAGGAGACGAATGACCGTGGATTTGCCTGACCCTGTCGGCCCGACCAAAGCGACATGCTCCCCGGGCGCAATCCGGAAGGAGAGATTGCGAAGAATCGGCTCATCCGGTCGGTAGCTGAAGCTGACGTTCTCAAAAATCACCTCGCCGCGACCACTGCCCTCGAGGGGACGTGCGTCGTCTGCTTCCGTGATCTCCAGAGGCTGCTCGAGCAACTCACCAATCCGCTCGACCGCTGTCAGGCCGCCTTGAATCTGTGTGAACCGTTCAGCGAGTTGGCGCAGTGGATCAAACAATCTCTGGCCATAAAGAATGAACGTGGTGAGCGTGCCCAGGCCCATCTGGTCACGGGTCACCATCCAGCCGCCGACAGCAACAACGGTGGCCACCGCTCCGAGCGATACCCATTCAAGGAAGGCGGAGATACTGCTGTCGAAGAAAATTGTTCCGTTGACCGCGCTGCGATAGGCCGCTCCAGTGCGGGCAAAACGAGAGCCGT
Organism: Parasynechococcus sp.; assembly: GCA_042954225.1. GTDB lineage: Bacteria > Cyanobacteriota > Cyanobacteriia > PCC-6307 > Cyanobiaceae > Parasynechococcus. The sequence continues at coordinate 7,584 of JBGKDR010000014.1, read as the reverse complement.
TGACCTGCTCGCGTCGGAACATCTGAACCACCTCAAGACCCTGGAGGTTTTCCTGAAAATCAGCGTTGAGCTGGGAGAGTTCTTCGCGAACCTTGTAGTTGGCCTTGCGATAGCGACGCTGAAACCACAGCACCACTGCAGTGACAGGAAGCTGGGTCGCCAGCAAAAACAACCCCAGGCGCCAATCGAACAGGAGCATCGTGGTGGCGATCACAATCAGACTCACCAGATCGCCGATAACACCAACGGCCCCACTGGCGAAAACCTCCGCCAAGGCATCCACATCACTGGTGAGCCGTGTCAGCAATTTGCCGACGGGCATACCGTCATGAAACCGGAGAGACAACGCCAGGGAATGGGAGAACAGGTCCTGGCGGATGCGGGCTGTCAGCCGTTGACCGACGGAAAAGATGTTGAACAGCTGAAGACGCTGAAAGGCAAATCGCAGCAGCACAGACCCCAGCAGCAGCCAAACCAGCAGACGAAGTGCCGCGGACATGCTCAGGTCTGCCAGCCAGGGCAGGCTCGCCTCACCTCTGATCACGCTGATCACCTGTCCGACCAGAAGCGGTTGCACCGCCCCAGCCAGGGCCACTGGCACCAACAGACAAAGGGAAAGAAACAACCGCCTGCGGTCACGGCGCAGGTACCCACCCAGACGCCGGACCCGACGCCAATCGCCAAGCACGGACATCAGGCTGGAGCTCCAACGCCGACCGACGCGTCACGCATGGCGTCGACGATCTCGCGCAACTCGCCTTGATCCAGACGCATCGCCAGAGGATGCCCCACCAAGCGCGCTGTCGAGTGAAAGAGGTCCTCGATGGCCACCAGACCGTTTTCTTTCAGGGTCCTTCCAGTGGCCACAAGATCGACGATGGCTTCCGACATCCCCGTGATCGGGCCAAGCTCCACGGAACCGTTCAGGTGAACCAGCTCCACGGGGAGGTCGAGGGCATCGAAAAATTCACGGGCGCAGTGGGTGAACTTGCTGGCAACACGGCAATGGGGGGGCAGATCGGCTGCTCGCGCATAGCCACTGCTGTCCTTGACGGCGACGGACATTCGGCAGCCACCGAACCCGAGATCCACCAGCTGTGCCACAGGCAGCTGATGCTCCTTGAGCACGTCGTACCCCACCACGCCCAGCTGCGCCTGCCCGTAGGCGACATACGTCGGCACATCACCGTTGCGCACCAGCAAGGCCCTGGCACGTCCGCAGGGTGTCGGCAACATGAGTTGACGATTGCTCTTGTCGAGAACCGCTGAGAAGTCGAGACCGGCGGCAGCAAACCGTGCCACGGAATCCTTCAGCAGCGCACCCTTGGCCAACGCGACAGTGATCATGGGGCCAGCGTTGACCAGAAATCCAGGCTGGACTTTAACGATGAACTCCTCGGTGCATGCCCTGCCGGTGTTGCGAGACAACATCGTCTGGATTCTGATCCGCGGTCAACACGCCGTGGTTGTCGACCCGGCGACCGCTGCCCCCGTCCGTGACTGGTTGCAGGAGCGTGGCCTCGAGCTGTGCGCCGTGCTGCAGACCCATCACCATCCCGATCACATCGGGGGCACCGAAGAACTGCTCGCCACCTGGCCGAAGGCGGAGGTGATTGCATCAGGCCAGGACAGGGATCGCATTCCCTTTCAGACGATCTCCGTAGAGGGCGGCGATCGTCTGACGGTGATCGAAACACCAATCGAGGTGATCGATGTAGCGGCCCACACCCGGGCTCACATCGCCTTCTACGTCGACGAGGCCGACGATCCAGCCATCGGCCCTGTGCTGTTCTGCGGTGACACGCTGTTCTCCGCTGGATGTGGCCGCGTGTTGGAGGGCACAGCGGCGGATATGCACCGCGCTCTGCAACGGATCAATCGCCTCCCTGCCGACACCGCGATCTGTTGCGCCCACGAATACACCGAGGCGAATCTGCGCTGGGCGGTGCAACAGCGGCCGGAGGATGCCATTCTCGCCAGCCGCCTCAAGGACGTCGAACTGAAGCGCCGCCAGGGAGAACTGACCCTGCCAAGCACCCTCAGGATCGAGCGAGCGACAAATCTGTTTCTTCAGGCCTCATCCGCGACCGAGCTGGCGCAGTTGCGGCAGCACAAGGACGACTGGCGCGGTTGAGTCAACAAGCGATCAAAGCGCCACACCAACCCGCTGACGCATGGGATAGAGGATTGGTGCTGCGTCCTCGCGGAAGCTCACGCGGCAACGGGTTCCCCTGGGGTGGTCCCGTTCAAGGGGCAGGACCAGACGCAGGCTGAGGGAATCCAGCTGGATCCGGTACTGCCAGGCATGACCCAGGAACTCACGTCCCATGACGCAGGCCTCACCGGATGGATCCAGCGCCATGGTGAGACAGTGCGGTTCCACCATCACGCAGGCGTCGTCATCCAATGCCGTCTCAGGAGGTAACGCCGGGGCGATCAAACCACCGATCGCACAGCGCAAGCGCTGGTCGTCTCCCCAGGCGACCGGAAGACGATTGGCCTGAAGCACAAATCGACTGACAAAGGCTGTGGCTGGACTTTGCACCAACTCACGGGGGGGCGCGCACTGATGAATCACGCCATCCCGGAGCACAGCCACGCGATCACAAATGGCCAGAGCTTCTCCGGGGTCATGGGTGACGATCAACCCAGTCGTCCCACAGACCTGAAGCACGGAGGCCAATTCGCTGCGCAGGCGCAGACGGACTTCAACATCCAGGTTGGAAAACGGTTCATCCAGCAGAACGACACTCGGTGCGGGGGCCAGAGCCCGCGCCAAAGCAAGACGCTGGCGTTGGCCACCGGACAGCTGATGGGGAAATCGGCCGTGGAGATCGGCAAGCCCCATCAGATCCAGCAACCAGCTGGCGCGACTGTCGTCTTGCCCAGGCCGCAGACCGAAGCAGGCGTTTTGCCAGGCGGTGAGGTGAGGAAAAAGCGCATAGTCCTGAAACACCATCCCCACCCCACGACGTTCGGGCGGCAGCCACCGCCCGGCCCCTGCGACGGTGCGCTCCTGCAGACGAACCTCGCCACGGTTCGGACGCTCGAACCCCGCGATCAATCGCAGCAGCGTGGTCTTGCCACATCCGGAAGGGCCCAGCAGGCCGACAAGCTCCCCAGCAGCGAGATTGAGGTTGACGCCACGCAGCGTCCAGTCATCGCCATCGGCGGCATAGCGATGCCAGAGATCGCTCAGTTCGACGGGGCCGGATGGCGATGGCAAGACGAAACGCGATGATTCCAGCCATTCTGTGACTTCGGACATGAGCGCACGCGCGATCACCACGTCTTCCGCTCCTGCCCCCGTGGGCCCTTACAACCAGGCCGTGGTTGCCGGCGGCTGGCTCTACTGCTCCGGGCAGATTCCCCTGGACCCCGCCACGGGAATCATGGTTGGCGATGGGGACGTAGCCGCTGAAACCCGCCAGGTGCTCAGCAATCTTCAGGCAGTCCTGGCTGAGGCAGGAGCGAAACCATCCGATGTGGTGCGCACCACGGTGTTCCTGGCGGACCTCGCCGATTTTCAAACGGTGAATGGCATCTACGCCGAGGTGTTTGGCGAAGGCGTCAGTCCAGCGCGGGCCTGCGTTCAGGTTGCGGCACTTCCGAAAGGAGCACGCGTTGAAATTGACTGCGTCGCCTGGCTGGGCTGAAAAAGACTGTCGAGAAAGAAAAAAATTCGTGTACCAATGTGTCGCCCCTGGTCTCGTTCCAGGGGCTTCCCTGCTTGGCGATTGAATAGGTTGTTCTGGTGCAGGAGTGATCCCATGCCCCAGACCAAGCTCACGATTGGCGAACTGGAAGCGGGATACCCGATGTACTGCAAGGCCCTGAGACGCTTGCTTCAGCAGGGCAAATCCAACGAAGAAATCGAACGAACGGTCTGCTGGGGCCACCTGGAAACACTGAACCGTTGCCTACCGACCCGCTACAAATCCCCCTCCTACCTCTTGGCTCTTATTCGCCGGGATCTTCAGAAAGACAGCGACGACAGCTGACAGGAACAGCTCATCAACCGCTCAGACCATTCTCATAACCCAACACGTCCATCGGTTTTAAACCGGTGAAGAGAGCGTTGGTCGGCAACCATGAGAATGCTGTTTCGCAAGCAAACTGGCCCCAATCGAATGGCAGGACTGGTGCCTGCCTTGATTGTTCTCATTGGAGCAGGGTTCATGCTCGAGTGGAGCGAAACCTCGGGATCACGTGATGGTGGATGGGTCTCAGGACAACCCATCGAACGTGTCGATCAATAGCTCGACTGCGGCAAGGTGAATCCCGACTGCATGTGGCCGACATCCAGCATCACGTAGGTCAGCCAGAGAAGCAGGGCCGCAACACCAGCACCCGCAGCGACTTTGGCCAGGGATCGGGCAATCATTTCAACGACGGAGACTTCCTTCACGGCCATGGGTTGTGATGACGAAAGTCTGCTCGATCCCCGGCCTGAGTGGTGCGCATTGACACTGGCTTGTGAACCGAACACCGGCTGATTCAGCTACGGCGCACCCACTCCGGCGTTCCCTGGAACCAATCACCGATGTCGTCCTGGGACGGGTTGAAGTGCTCGTCTGGATCCTGACCAGCCAGGTTCATGGTCTGCAGAAAACCCGAAACTGAGTCCTGAGACAGCCGGCCTCTGGCCTGAATGGATCGTGCCTGACGCAACCATGACCAAACCGTTGAATGGCGATTGGCGTATTTCTGGAGCAGAATTCTTTCCTGCAACGACACCTCCTGACGACTTGCCAGTCGCTTGAGAATGTCCTGAAGCATCAGACGTGTTTTCGTACTCAGCATTCAGCAGAAGACGATTACAAACAATCTGGAAAGAACAAAAAGCTAAATCCATAAAGGAATTCTTAAATGAACGCGATCCCCGTGTTCGTCAGAATTAGATGACGAGCAGAACGACTTTTCGGAAAGCAAAAATCAACGACAGGAAAGGAATTCAGATCAATTCAAGAAACAATCGTCACAACCATCACAGGATCTAATGAATTCCATAACGTCAAACCTTGAACGCCTAAAGGTGCAGCACCGAAATGATGTATCCAACGCAACAGAGTGAGGTAACAATATTCATCAACGAGAGAAAATCAATTGGCAGCAAGACTGCAGCAGTTGCGCCCGATTGAGTAGGGTCTCAACTCTTCGCGTTCGAGACCCATGCTGCGCAGCCTTGTTTCCCTGGTCTTCGCGGCAGTGATGTGGGTTCAGGTTCCCCAGTGGCAGAACGACTGGTCCCAGTGCGCCGTGGACGTCCCAGACGTTGATTGCCACTGGTATGTGGTTGCCCCTGACAACACCTTTGGTGAGGGCTTTGACTGGGCCTCAGCTCCCTGGTTCGACTCCAATGGACTCACTGATGTGGCCGAGATGAAACAGACGATGGCTGGAATTCACCAGCAGGCGAGCTCCTCAAACGACGCCTGAACGTCACTGCGATTCAGACCTCATCGACACAACGAGCGGAAAAATTCCAGGTTTCGTTGTCTTCCTGCCAGAGATCCCAGACCTGCACCGAACCATCGTTCAGCACCAACCTGCCCTGGAACCCTGCAGGGCTTGGCTGATAGAGCTGTTCCATGGTTTCTGCAGGGCTTCCGTCCATCAGCTGAACATGCCTGACAGGTCGGCCTAAGCGATCAGAGAGCAGATCCTTGAGCTGAACGATCTCCATCAGGATTCAGCCAGGAAAAAACTCACCAGAAGATCTCCCGAAGGGTCGCGCTCGATCTCGAATCGGAACGCATCCACAGAACCGCTCCAGAGTCCCTCCTCAGGCTCGGCGGAGACACCCACCGGATCCTGAACGGAGTGCTCGAACATCGAGACAAAGACATGGGCAGCCACCGAAGCCGCCTGGTCCTCGTCCATCTCATCAAGCTCATCGGGAGCGACGCTGCAACCCTCGAGCAGCTCACCATCGATGACGATGTCATTGCCGATATCAGAGATCAACGCCTTGAGGCCGTCACTGGGTTCACTCAGAGCCATGGTGCTCAACAATCGTTATTCATTCTGGACCTCGCCGACGGGATCGGGTGAAGTCACGGACAGGTCAAAGCTGAATCGAACCAACGCCATACCCACAACCCCTCTTCACTTGGGTATGAATGTCATAGTCGATGCTGAACTTTTTTGACACTGAAGATAAGGAACAGAAGCAGATGGCTCCATTTTCTCTCCATATCATCGTTTGATCAGCCATCGATATCTACCAAGGATATCCAAGGAGGATGGGCGCAGCCCAGAAAAAAGGATGATTCAAAGTACGACGAAGTTGGCGGATTTGACGTGTCGTCAAACCGTCAAGCAACAACTCACCATCACTATCATACAAAGATTGCTCGTTCAATTTCAACTGATTGGTTGACAATTCAGCGCGAACCTGACGCATTGCTTCTCCTTTCGGAATCCCCTGATTCAACAGGCGATAAAAGCGAATGAAATAGATGGTCGTCGCCAGATCATCGACATACCACAACGAACCAATGGCAGACTTGGATCCTGCCTGGAGGGCTAGACCAGCCAATCCGAGCTCACTGTCGCGATCTCCCAACGCGGTTCGGCAAGCACTGAGGGTGAACAGTTCGAGTGGATTATCGTCCCTAGCAATCCTCAATTCAGCAAACTGCTTCAGGCTCAGTGCCCCATCGCCCAAGTAAATTTTGGATTGATCAGGGCCGCCGGGAAGAAATTCAGCGTGACTGGCAAGATGGACGAGCTGAACATCAGGCCGTTTAGAAATGGAGTCAAGGACCTCTCTGGTGAATTCTTTGTCAAGATAAATATTCGCATTATTAACCTTGGAAATTTGATCAATCTCTTTTGGAACCATTGGCAATGGTGCCATTTCAACAAATGTTGATGCACCAGCCAGAAGTGCCTGATTGGACGGTTTAGACAACGGGTTGCCTTGTTTCATCAGGCTCAGAGATGGCGTGAGGGAAAATGAGTAACGCGTCCCAAACCAATCCTTGCCATCATGTAAAGCCGCAAATGGAACCGCCTGTAGACCTGGATTGGCGCTGATCAGCAACGTTGTAATGTTGCGAGCTTGTATCTCCTCCTCGAGCGGACCAATCAGAATGTCGTAAAGACGGCGAGCAGGGGAAGAACTATCACTGGTTTTGATGACTCTTAAAGATGCGACTTGGGAATAAAACTGACTGAGGAGTCGCGTGAATTGCTTAGGATCGACTGGGACGCGTTGAGCCTCTGGTTCACCCATCGAAGGGATGAGAATTGCATCTAGAAAACTAGACTCAGGCTGATTAGGATCAATTGTGTAGATTAATTTTAGGACGGCTGATTTGTAATTAGAACCTGTCTTGGAATAAGCCACTGAAGCTGTCGATAGCATCAGTGCTACTAACCACAGGGCGAAAAAAGTCCACTGACGGAGACTGCGTAAAAGTGAGATCATTGTCGTGATCCGTTCATGATCTGATCGCCATTGGTGAGCATTTTCTGGATGGCTTGAATCGTTAACGCTGGCTGTCGACGCAAGCCAAGCTGCTCGGCCACAAAATTGGCGGACTGTTCTTCCGTTTGCGTGTGGCGTTCCCGGATTTC
>JBGKDR010000013.1:0-2584 GCA_042954225.1 Parasynechococcus sp. | reverse complement strand
TCCAAACCAGAAGGACGTCGCTCCCGGTGTGCGAGCTTGCCGACCGCCATTGGCCAAGGACTGTTGTTTGTCTGGATGGGAGCTGCGGATGCAGCCTCCTCCAGTGCTCTTCCCCTCGTACCGGCGTTGGAGGACAACCCTGAAAGCTGGACGGTGCAGGACACCTTCCGCGATCTCCCCATGGACGCCGTCACGTTGCTGGAGAACGTTCTCGATGTCAGCCACGTCCCCTTCACCCATCACCGCACCGTTGGTAAGCGGGAGAACGCGGCGCCCATTCATGCAGTGGTGAGCCGTGAAGGGCCAGACGGCTTTGATGCGTTCTGGGAGGAAGGCCCTCGTCGCGGAAAGCTCGGGTCACAATCCACCCGGTTTCAAGCCCCTCAGTTGATGTGGCATGACCTCACGGCGAAGGGATTTGGACGGATCCTGACGGTCGTCTACGCCGTGCCGATTCGCAAGGGTGAATGCCGTTTGTTTGCCCGGTTCCCCTTTCAGTTCCAGTCAGCAATTCCTCGTCTTCTGATCGGATTGCGTCCGCGTTGGTTGCAGCACATCGGCAACCACAAGGTTCTGGAGGACGATCAAGTGTTTCTGCACTGGCAGGAGCGTGTACTTGAGCGCTCTGGCGGCCGAGCTGCGGCCGAACGATCATTTTTTCTGCCGACAACCAGTGACGTGTATGTCGCTGCGTTGTATCGCTGGCTGAATGCCCATGGTGGTGAACCATTCCCCGGTTCGCCTCTGCCGCAACGCCAGGATCTGGATCGTTTGATGGATCGCTACCACAGCCATACCATCCACTGCAGGAGCTGTTCGCTTGCCCTGCGTCGAATCAGGCAGGTCCGACCCTTGGTCTGGGGTCTTCTATGGAGTTCTGCGGTGCTGATTGGAGTCGGGACCGGCCTGCTCTTGACGCTGGTTGGTGCGTCAATCGCAGCAGTTGCTGCCCTTGCCCTACGTCAACTTGCCTCCTGGGAGCAGGGACTCACGCGCGGAAATGGTGAAGCCCCTCGCAACAGGCTGACCTGAGTGGTTTGAGCTGCTCAGGTCATGCCCATGACCCGGCGATAGGCCGGTCGCCCTTGCGTTGCTGCGATCAGTGCTTCGATCGCGGGGTAAGGGCTGAGGTCTTCCTGTGGATAAAAGATCGGTAGGTAGGCCAGATAAGCCGAGATCGCGCAGTCTGCGGCCCCCCAACTGTCGCCGACGAGTGGTTGTCCAGTGCCCAGCTGTTGGTTGAGCTCTGTCATCAGGCGGGGGAACTCACGCTCGCGATTGCTGGGTACGAAGAGTGCAATCGCCAGGGTGGCATTGGCGAATAAAAGCCACTGTGCAATGAGGGAACGCTGAGCAGCACTCTGGATTTCGCCGGCATGGTGTTCCGCGAGGTGGAGCAGGATCGCGCCGGACTCAAACAGCTTTAATGCTCCGCCATCGGGACCTTGAAAGCTGTGATCCACCAGGGCTGGCAATTTTCCAAAGGGGTTGATGGCCAGAAAATCAGGTTGTCGGTGCTGGTTTCCCCTTAAATCGAGCTCGATCAGCTCGTAAGCAATTCCCTTTTCTTCCATGTACCAGCGGGGCATGCTGGCTCGCGTCTTGGGGCCTCCATACAGCTTGAGCGTCAAATCTGGTCAAGCGAGATGAACTCAACCTAATCAGGCGGCGTCTCGGCCATCGACAAGCGGTTCTGATGGTTTGGACGAGTCGTCCAATGTCACTCCGGCGTCCTTGCGGGCGTTTGAGCCGGGTAGCGGGCTGTCCGCAGATGGGTCCATTGTTATGGCCGATTTTCAGTCAAAACGTCTGGAGCAGACGGCTGAATCCATGCTCAGCGCTGACAACATCATTCTTCCTGCCAAAGCGGTCGATGGGCTGAAGCCTGTTCAGGTCACCGTGATGAAAGAGACGGTCTTCATCGTCAATAACAACACCCGTCTCGCTGGAGAGCTGCTGCGATCGACCGCATCTGCTCTCTATGACTTGAAGCAGAACCTTGTGCATCGGCAATGGATTGCTTTTCTCAAGTCGGGTGTGCTGCCAATCCCGGAGAAGCAAGCGAGGGATTTGTGTGCTGCCTGGGAGGGATGGCTGCGGGACAGTGATGTCACCGACGGTGATCTTGTCAACATTGGCACGCGCACATTGGCCAAAATCAAAGCATTGGAGCCGAATGAGCGGAAACGTGTGATTAAAAAAATCAAATCTGGAGATAGGGTCACCGAAAAAGACGTGACCTTGGCGCCAACACATTCCAAGCCGATGTCGGAAGCAGCTATGAGGAAAAGGTTGGCTGAACTTCAGGCGGAAAATACGTCGTTAAAGATCGAGAATGAGGCCTTGAAGAAAAAGGTCGACGAGCTTGACCTGCTCGTCGCTCAATCCTATTGACGCCAAACCCCATGCTGGTTGGTCTTTAGGGTGTTGAGACGGTTGATTCGAGCCTCCAACATCAGGGTCTGATGCGCAATTCCTTTTTTGATCGCAGCCTTGATGCCGAGTCGATTCGGCGGAGAGTTCGTGCTGTGGTCGCAGGAAAAGTCGGTTTCTACAGCGTTGGCCTGTATCCAGCATCCCTGGC
>JBGKDR010000012.1:0-1456 GCA_042954225.1 Parasynechococcus sp. | reverse complement strand
GGCCACGAGCACAGCAGCACAGGGCCAGGACAGTGCCGAGGATCAGGCCATCCAGGTCGGGCTCCAGATCCGCCAACGCCGTGACGAACTGGGGATCAGCCTCCGGGAGCTGGCCCTGCAGACACGCATCACCACCCCGGTTCTGGAAGCCCTTGAACGCGGCTGGCGCGACCGCTTGCCGGAGCGGACCTACCTCTCCGCCATGGTGATCCGCCTGGAACAGGCGTTGAGCGTTCCAGCCGGAAGCCTCGCAGCTGTCGTGCCGGCCCCCGCCGACAATCCCCTCGACGCCCAGAAGCGCCATGGCCTGCGGCGGTTCACCCCGGGCAGCATTGACGTGGTCACCACCTGGCAGGGATCGCTGCTCTACGGAATCGTCATCGCCGTCAGCCTGGTTGCCGTTAACCGCCAGCAACGGGCCCTGATCGAACAAAACAGCCTCAACCTCGAACCGGTTCGAGCCGCCCTGACCCCTGCGGCATCAAGCGCCGAGCAGGGGACCCCGACAACGCTGCTCAGAGAACTGCGCCCACTGGAGAACCTCAGCGATCAACCTCCAGAGCGCTGGCTGAGCGCCCTTCGGCAGGCCGACGCAAGCCGTCCCGGCGTGCTGGAGATGACCCTGTCTCAAGCCAGCGCCGTCACGGTTCGCAGCGGAGGCGGAGACCGCCTGCAATTGCAGGCCACACAGGGCAGCATCACCCTGAGCCTGATGCAACCGCTGACGATCAGCATCAGCCCCGCCCCACAAGCCACCGATCAGATCCTGTGGAACGGAGCCGTGCTGCTGCCAGACGACGGCCAGCCGGGCACTTACAGCATGCCGAGGACCGCTGAGGCCCCAGCAAGCGATCGTCCCCAGACTGCGCCCCTTTCGCCGTAACCCTTCAAGGCACCCTCAAGGTCGGAATCAAAACGCGCACAGCGCCAGCTCCAGTTGCCGTCGCTGGTGCCCGGGGTGTTGAACCGCGCTGCATCATCCAGGTGGAGCAGATCCTGCAGAGGAGCGATCACCAGAGCCGCCGGGGTCGCAAAGGCCATGTCAAACAGATGCCAGGCCGGTGCACTGAAGGGACCGGAGACCCGTGCCATGACGCGGTCACGGCTGTCCTGATCCAGGTCCTGCCACCAACCTTGGGTGGTGGCGTTGTCGTGGGTGCCCGTGTAGACGACCCATCGGGTGCCCTCGATGTTTTCGGGAAGGTAAGGGTTGTCCGGCTGTCCATCGAAGGCGAACTGAAGCACCTTCATCCCGGGCAGGGCGAATCCATCCCGCAAGGCCTCCACATCAGGTGTGATCACGCCGAGATCCTCAGCAATCAGAGGCAGTGACCCCCCGGCATCGCTGCGGAGTTTGCTGAGCAACGCATGGCCGGGGGACGGCTGCCACTGGCCATGTTCCGCTGTGGAATCCGCGCCGGGCACCGCCCAGAACATGGCCAGAGCCCGGAAATGA
>JBGKDR010000011.1:0-2738 GCA_042954225.1 Parasynechococcus sp. | reverse complement strand
TCGACCTTCAGGGCATGAGTGGCCATCCGGGATCCCTTCCGGTCCTGTTCATCGAAACCTGTGGCGTGGCCCTGGCCAGTGCGGATCTGGTGCGGGAACAGACCGGTCTCAATGCCCATGGCCTGCGCATGGTGATTCTGATCAGTACACGTGAGCAGGCGCTTCAGTTGCTTCAGCAGGCCTGACGCTGATCGCTGCTGCGGCGTTGACGGTCGTCATCGATCGGCATGAACGATGGGCACATCGTTGAGGCGCGTGGTGGAACAGCCACTGAGACGTTCCCGACGCATGGCCCATGACGGCTGCAGTCCACAGGCTGCCCACTGCACGCTTCCGCGTCCATAGCGCTGGTTGATGCGATCAATGGTTTGCATCAAGCTGTCGCGTTTGTCTTGTTCCAGGGCATCGCAGGGAGCCATCAGGTGATGCTGCAGGTGTTGATCGGTCTGGAGGTGCTGCATCAGCACGCCTGCCTTGGCCAGTTGTCGATGGGGTTGAAAGATGCGCTGCACCAGCGGCATGGCGGCGTTCAGCAAAGCCCCCGTGTCGTTGCTGGGTAGGGCGAGTGAGCGACTGGCGGCCTGGCTATAGAAGCCCGGGTGAAACGGACTGGTCCGGGTGTAGACGGTCAGGGCGCCAGCGAGCTGGTGCTGATGGCGCAGCTTTTCAGCGGCACGCACCACATAGCTGGCAATCGCCTGTTGGAGTTCCTCGACGGAACTGATCGGTCGACTGAAACTGCGGCTCACACAGGTTTCGCGCTTGGCGGCTGGGGCCAGCGTCAGTGGGAGGCAGGCGTCACCGCGCAGCTCCCGTTGCAGCCGCAGGCCGACCACGCCGGCTTTCGCCTTCAGCTCTCCACTGGGCATGTCCCGGAACTGCCGTGCATTGGCGATGCCACGCAGGCGGCACCAGCGCCCCAGCCTGCGGCCGATTCCCCAGACATCCTCGATCGCCACGGATTCCAGCCAGGGGTCAGGGTCGCGGCACTGGGCCAGATCAAAGATGCCGGCATGGTCCGGACTGGCTTTGGCCAGATGATTGGCGAGCTTGGCCTGGCTCTTGCTGGCCCCCAGTCCGATGGCGATTGGTAGACCCAGATCACGGCGCACACGGGTCCGCAGCTGTTGGGCCCAGGCCTGCAGATGTCCACCCGGCGGTCGGCTCAGGCGGCCGAAGGCTTCGTCAATCGAATAGATCTCCAGCTCTTCGCAGTGGGCCTCCAGCAGAGCCATCATCCGTTGGCTCATGTCTGCATACAGGGCGTAATTGGAGCTCCGCACCACGACGTTCTGCTGCTCCAGCTGCCGGCGTGCCTTGAAGTACGGGGTGCCCATCGCAACCCCCAGGGCGCGGGCTTCCGCATTCCGGGCGACGACGCAACCATCGTTGTTGGAGAGCACCACCAGCGGGCGTCCGATCAGGGAGGGATCGAGACTCTGTTCACAGGAGGCGTAGAAATTATTGCCGTCGATCAGCGCTGTGGCCTGGGGCATCGCTTTACAGCGCGTGGATGACATGGACAGCGACTCCCCAGATCTGGACATCACGGCTGGCGTGCAGTTCCAGGGCCGGGTAGTCCGGATGGGCGGCCTCCAGGCGCAGACGGCCGTGGTGGCGGCTCAGGCGTTTGAGCGTGAAGGCACCATCGAGAATCGCCACAACGATCCGCCCCGGCTTCGGTTCGAGTCCGCGGTCCACAACCAGGAGGTCGCCGTCATGGATGCCTGCCCCGGTCATCGAATGGCCGCTGACCCGCAGAAAAAACGTGCTGGTGGGATGTCGGATCAGTTGCTCGTTGAGGTCGATGCCGACATCGATGTAGTCATCGGCAGGGGACGGAAAGCCAGCAGCCACCCGCTCTTCGGCGAGTGGCAGCACCAGCTGCTGACGTCTGGATTGCAGGGGGATCGGTCGGTGCTGATCGTCCACGGAGCAGAGGCTCGTCCAAGGCAATAGTACAAATGTTCTATGCGTTTGGCGCGCGGCGTGGCGGCGAGGATGGCGGCGCTTGTTTGGTGCGCCGTGGCGGATTCCCCTTATCTCGTGGCTCTGGCCCTCTGCGACCAGGAGGGGCGGCGTTTGATGCCGCTGGCGGGTCGTTCTCAGGCCGCGGTCGCTGCTGAGGGGGACGCTCCCCAGGAGCTGGCGCATGCGTTGGCGCTCGAGCTGTTGCTGCGGGTCTGGCAGCGCAGTGATGACGGTGCGCTCGCCCGCGCGGCTGGAGAGTCCAGTCTGTTGTTGGTTGAGCTGCCGATGCAGGCCTTGCCGGAGCAGATTCCGGCCCTCAAGTCGGCCTGGCTCAACACGGGAGACACCGACGCCTTTCTGATGGGGTTGCGGAGCATCGCCGTCCGGGCCTGGACGCTCTCGGTGACCAAGTTTCAGCCGGTGACGTTGACGCCGCTCTGGGGGGACCAGGCATTGGCAGCCACGGAGTAGCGCTCTCCCTCCAGAGGATTGATGCGATGCAGCAGGCCGGGTGAGAACACCACCAGCCGGTTGATCACAGGCGGAATCGTGATCACGGAACGGAAGGTGGGCAAAGGCCCGCTGCTGCCGTTCTCGACGGGGGGATGGTGCGCCAGCAGGAGCTCTCCGCCGGCGCAGCTGACATGGGGATAAAACACCGTGGACATCAGGGGCAGGATGTAGCGACCACTGCGTCGGCCTTCGGCTTCGTCTTTATCGATGTGCCAGTCGAGATCGTTGTTGGTGTTGCACCACCATTCGATGTC
>JBGKDR010000010.1:0-1350 GCA_042954225.1 Parasynechococcus sp. | reverse complement strand
CCCCATGAGTGGTGAACGCGTAGGGTTTCGCTTCAAGCACGCTGACGCGGTTGTCAAGCGCAATCCCCAGGGGCGTTCCCGCCGGGGTTGGGTGATGGAGCCCGTCGAGCAGACCACAAGCCGGGGCACCAAGATGCCGGCTTATCGCATCCGATGGCGCGACAGTGAGCGTCCTGAGATCGTGCTCCAGCACATGCTCATCGCTGATCCTGATCCCACGCCACCGCCCGAGGGTGTCAGCCTCGAGCCTCCGGCACCGAAGGCCTGAATCTTGGAAGGGCTGGGCGTTAGCTCAGCCCTTTCTCGCGTCTGAGCTGTTCGAGTTCCTGCTCTGCCTCAAACCTGGCCCAGTCGTCATCCAGGCCTGGTCGAGACGATTGAGCTTGTCTGGATAGCTCCTGCAATTGGGCCTCCACTTCGGAGAAGCGGCGGCCGAGGTTCGCCAGATCGGTCCATTGCGTCCGCCCCTGGGCCATCAGGCCATCGAGATGGGCCTGAGCGCGTTGGGCCAGATCCAGCGCACCGGCGCGACGCGCCCGGTCAATGCGATCCGTCCATGCGCGGACCTCAGTGACCAGGGTCAGCAATTGGCCGCGCAGCTGTTCGGCGTCCTGCTGCAGCTGCTGGCGTTGCCGTTGCAGCGCCTGGGCCCGATCCTGCTGGTGTTGGTCTTGGAACAGCTGGTTCTGGACTGGGTTGTTCCGCAGAAAAGCTGACAGGCGTTGATCCAGCTCCCGCTCCAGTTGCTCAAGCCAGTTGCTCATGGCGAACTGTCCGCTGGGGTGGTGATCACAGGCTTTTCGATCTCCTTCAGCAGCGGCTCGATGGCAGCTGTTTTTGAGTTCAGGATGATCTGGGTGAACTGGGCCGCCTTCACCTCGCCGATGTCTCCCTCCAGCTCACCGAGCCTGTCAAATGCCGCCATGTAGAGCGTTTCGAGCTCATGAATCAATTGCTCGCGTTGCGTTTTAATCGCTTCGCGTCGTTCGTCCTGCTTCATGGTGCTGAATGACCTCTCCTCAGTCTGCAGGCTCCAGCAGATGCAGCGACAGATGATCCTGGGAATCGTGCCAGCGTTGTCGGATTGACCAACCCGCTGTCCTCGCCAGCTCCGCTGCCGCTTCGGGTGTGTACTTCACGCTGTGTTCGGTGATCAGCGCTTCGTTGTCGTCGAATGTCCAGCGCTCGCCATCAAGGTCGATCGTCTGGTGTCCGCGGCTGACCAGCGCCATTTCGATGCGTTGCTGCTGCTCGTCCCAACGGGCCCGGTAGTCGAAGCGACTGGCATCGATGCTGCCCTCGAGGTCGCGGTTGAGCCGATGCAGAAGATTGCGTGCAAACGCCGCTGAG
>JBGKDR010000009.1:0-1081 GCA_042954225.1 Parasynechococcus sp. | reverse complement strand
AGCACATTCAGCACAAAGCTGTCGCCGACCTGCATCAACGCCTCGATGGCGCGGTCCTTGGCCACGGCCACGGTGATGCCCGGCGGTGAAAAGCTGGCCTGGCTCACCCAGCTGGCCACCATGGCGCTGCGGCGCAGGGTCTCTCCATCGCCCTGACTGGCGGTGACCACATACAGGCCGCCACTGATCCGGCCCAGGGCTTTGTCAAGGTCGCCATCGAGGCTCTTCATCGCCGCGATCGTTTTTTCCTTGGTGAGGTACTGGCCGAGGTCGGTGCCGGATTCCTCGCAGCGCTGGTAATCGCTGCCCTGGGGAAGCTGTTTGATCCGCAGCGGGCTGAAGGCCTGCTTCTGGCCCTGTTGTGTGATCTGCCCGGCGACCGCATCGATGGGTTCATCGTTGCCGCCGAAGGCGTCGTAGACACCCACCAGTTGCTTGGGATGCAGCCCGGCCAGCAGGGTGCCGATCGACGTCTGTAACTCGCCGTCGGGTTCGGCCGGCCAGGTGGGGACCACCACCGCCTGGGCATCGCCGATCAATGCGGTGAGCTCCTGCGCATCGGTGGCGCGGAGATCAACCAGCTGCACTTGGGCGCCCGCTTTGCCGATGCCATGGGCGATGGCCTGACTGATCCGATCTGAGAAGCCGTACTGGCTCAGGTAGCAGACCGCTGCATAGCGCTCGCCCTTGCTGCGCTGACCGCTCCACTCTCTGTAGTCGTTGACCCAATGGCTGAGGTGGTCGCGCAGAAGCGGACCATGGCCGACGGCGATGGTGTTGATCTCCGGCAGCGCATCCATGCGCTTGAGGGCTTGCAGCACGCTGCGGGCATTGGGGCCCATCAGGCAGTCGTAGTAGAAGCGGAAATCCGGGGCGATGGCCCCGGGATCCCGATCGAAGACGTCGTCCGAGCAGTAGTGCAGTCCGAAGGCATCGCAGGTGAAGAGGATGCCGCTGCCGTGATCAAACGAAAAAATCGTGTCCGGCCAGTGCAGGTTGGGGGCACTGAGAAATTCGATGCGGTGGTGGATGCCGCTCTCGGGGTTGGTGCCCAGGTCCAGGTCGTTGCCGCTCTTCACGG
>JBGKDR010000008.1:0-1287 GCA_042954225.1 Parasynechococcus sp. | reverse complement strand
GAAGGGCTGGAACAGCTCGATCGCCATCTCCTTCGGCAGACCGCACTGGTGCATCTTCAGCTTCGGTCCGACCACGATCACGGAACGACCGGAGTAGTCGACGCGCTTACCGAGCAGGTTCTGACGGAAGCGACCCTGCTTGCCCTCAATGATGTCGCTGAGTGACTTCAGCGGACGGTTGTTGGCACCCACCACGGTGCGACCGCGGCGGCCGTTGTCGATCAAGGCGTCGACAGCCTCCTGCAACATCCGCTTCTCGTTGCGGACGATGATTTCGGGGGCCAGGATCTCCTGCAGTCGGGCCAACCGGTTGTTCCGGTTGATCACGCGACGGTAGAGATCGTTGAGGTCAGAGGTCGCGAACCGACCACCGTCCAGCTGCACCATCGGGCGCAGATCCGGCGGGATCACGGGGATCACGTCCAGGACCATCCACTCAGGACGAGCCTCGGTGGCGATGAAGTTGTCAATCACGCGCAGGCGCTTGATCAACTTGGCGCGCTTCTGCCCCTTGCTGCCATTGATCTCCTCACGCAGCTGTTCAGCCACTTCATTGAGGGTGAGATCTTCCAGCAGTTGCTTCAGGGCCTCGGCCCCGATGCCCACCACGGGCTCGTTCTCGATCTCGGAGTCTTCGGCGTAAATCTCGTCTTCAATTTCCAGCCACTCGTCCTCGGTGAGCAGCTGCTTGTACTTCAGGTCCTTGTGGTCGCCGGGATCCAGCACCACATAGCAGTTGAAGTAGACGATCTGCTCGACATCGCGCAGCGGCATATCCAGAAGGATGGCCACATAGCTGGGGATGCCCTTCAGGTACCAGACGTGGGAGACCGGAGCCGCCAGCTTGATGAAGCCCATGCGGTGACGACGCACGCGGCTCTCAGTGACCTCCACACCACAGCGCTCACAGACGATGCCGCGGTGACGCACCCGTTTGTACTTACCGCAGTGGCATTCCCAGTCCTTGGACGGGCCAAAGATCTTTTCGCAGAACAGCCCGTCCATTTCGGGCTTGAGCGTGCGGTAGTTGATGGTCTCCGGTTTGGTGACCTCACCCACCACCTGGCCATTGGGCAGGGTGCGCTGACCCCACTCCATCACCCGATCGGGTGACGCGAGGGTGATCTTGACGTAATCGAAGTGGTTCTCGGTGCGGAGGTTGCTGTTGGTCATTGACGGTTAAGGAAGAAGGAGCGGGTTGTCAGTTCGTTCGTTGGTCCGTCAGTCCTCGTCGTAATCCGCGACGCCGAGGGATTCATAGGTGGGCCGGCTGGGGGTGCTGCGACG
>JBGKDR010000007.1:0-4365 GCA_042954225.1 Parasynechococcus sp. | reverse complement strand
CGCTTCACCGCAACCCATCCCGTCTACGCCGAATGCGGAGGGATGCTGATGCTGGGACGTCAGCTCACCGACCTGGAGGGACACCCCCATGCCATGGCCGGTGTGCTTGATTTCAGCGCCCGACGGGGACGCCTTCAAGTCGGCTACAGGACGCTTCGGCCCCAGCGGGATGGACTGCTCACACGCCGCGGAGAGGTCTGGACCGGCCATGAGTTCCATCGCTGGGAACTGGATGACACGCCCGGAGATGGCAACAGCAACTCACTGTGGGAGATTCAGGGGTGGCGAACGAAAGGACGCGCGGAGGGATGGACACATCCAAAGCTTCACGCCAGCTGGGTTCACCTGCATTGGGCCAGCTGTTCGACGATCTGCTTCCGATGGCGCGACGGGCTCGCAACCGCGACGCCAATGCCAGCAAACGGTTCGTCACCCGTCAGCAACCGCAACGGATCCAACCCTTTACGGAGCGTTGGCGGATGATCATCGAAGGCCGTGTCCAAGGGGTCGGCTTTCGTGCCAGTTGCCATCGGCGTGCCCTGGAACTTGGGCTGCGTGGCTGGGTTCGCAATCGCCTGGACGGCTCAGTGGAAGTTCAGGTGGAGGGGCCGCCACAGGACATTGCAGAGTTACGTGCCTGGTGTGAAAAGGGGCCACCCCGGAGTCAGGTGGTTCGGGTCAAACCCTCCCAGCTTCCGGTCACCGGAGATGACTGGTTTGAAGTGCGCAGCTGACGACAGCTGAAGAGAATCGGAACGTCCAACTCGGGTCCGTCTCACACTGGCTAACCGTGAGACATGCCGCTCTCCGCTGAGATCGTGCTCCGTCTCTCCACAATCCTGACGATTGCCATCTCACCCCTGCTTGCCGCTGGGGTCATCGGAGCCAGTCGACCGGCCCTTGAAACCGTTTACAGCTCGGCCGAGGACGCCATGGCGGCTTGTCAGACCTGGCAGCGTCACGAGGGATTGTTCAGCACAGGCCGACGGTCTCAGCCGCAACGCACGCGCATCCGCGTCTGCAACATCGACCTCGATCAACCGGTTGTTCTTGGCCAGCGCTACAGCGTTGTCGTCGGGGCGCATTACGACCGCCCACTCCAGGAGCTGCATCGCAAACTGAGCCATCGATTCAGCTATCAGGCGCACCAGGAGAACCGTGAGCTCTGATGATCAACGCCCCGCTCTGCGTGATTTGACCAGCCCCCGTCAACCAGCCTTCTGGCGGGCTTGGCTTGGGGTCATCAGCCTGGCTGTCTCAATCAGCTTGGCTGCGCTGATCCTGAGGATGTGAGCCTCAGGGTGACCCATCAAGTCCGAATTCACGCCTCCAGAGCGCTGCCATCTCAACAGACGGCGACCCCCCGATCATCCAGACCCCGGTTCGGGCGCGGGAGACAGCCACATAGCAAAGTTGTTGGCGGATCTGCTGATCAGCTCGGAAAACATCCGGAGCGACAAACACGTCACCAAAACTGCTGCCCTGACTGCGATGCACCGTCAGAACCGCAGCGGGACCAAGGGCTGCGAAGGCATCGCGGATCAGAAAGAACCGTCTCCAGATCGCCCGTCCCTTCTGCTGGCCGGCATCACGGGCCTGTTGCCGCAAACGCTTCAGCACGTCATCCAGCTGCTGCCTTGCTGCACTGCCCACCGGTGGCTGCAGCCTCAGGGTGAGGTTGAGATCCCCTGAACTCAGCTCGGCTGACAGTGTCTCAATCACAGGAACCGGGCCGTCGGCAGAGCTCATTCCAAAGTCGACGAGATCACAGGATTCCGGTGTGACGTCCCGGACCACCACCTCCCGATTGGAGCCCAGAACCATGTCGGGCTCTTCACCGGTCTGCTCTCCATCCCTGGAGGCTGGGGCCATGACCGCTGAACGGGTGATCAATACCTCACCCGGAAGAACCGGCATCTGGTCGGCCATCTCCCCATGAATGGCCCGTCGGGCATGGGGCACCAAGCGCTCAAGGGTCCGGTTCGTGTAACAGAGAATCCTGGCTGCATCAGGGTTGTCCTGAAGGGAGGCCTCCCGTAGTGCCCGCCTTGCCTGATTCAGCCAGTCCTTCTGTGGCAGCGACTGCACCTGACCGCATGAATCACGGATCGGAGGCAACAGCGGCGGTTGCTGACAGGGCAGGCGGCCATCCCGCAGACAGCTTGCCAACGCCAGAACAGGACCCTGATGGCGCACGACCTGGGACAACGTCGCCTGACAGGCCCGTTGCATGGCGAACACCGGACTGTCCGCTTCCCCGACCGGGGGAAGCTGTGCGGGATCACCGACGAAAACCAGTCGGGTCTTGAAGGGATGGGCACATTGCAGAGCGATACCGAGCAGGGTGCTGTCCACCATTGATGCCTCATCGATCAGAACAAGACCGAGATGCTCCAAGGCCAGGGCGGTCTGTTCGGTCGGCTCGCAGAGCTCAGCATCCCCGGACCGTTTCAGCTTGAGCCTGAGCAGCCGATGGATGGTGGAGGGGTACCAGGTCGGATTGAGGCCTTCGAGATCCAGGGCCTGACGCAACACCCCAACAGCCTTATGGGTCGGCGCAACCACGGTCCAGCACAGACCGCTCTCCTCAACCTGACGCAGCAGACGCATCGAGAGAAAGGTCTTGCCACTCCCGGCGTAGCCGCTCAGGACAAACGGTGTGCCGTCTGCGGGAGCACGCAACCAACCTGAGAACGCCTCAAAGGCTGCGGCCTGGTCCGCGGTGAGCTCCGAGGAGGGAGTCACCCAGCCCCAACCCCGACCATCGCGGCGAGATGGATTGGAGATCCGACAAACACCAGTCCAGGCAAGGCCACAGCTGGACCGATCAGGCTCCCGACCAACACTTCCAGACGACTGTGACCCAGGCTTTCCTTCAACGGTTTGTCCGGAGGTTCCGGCCAGGCCCCATCGGGGAGTGCATTCACCCGTGCGGCGGTGAATCCAGCGGCACGGCGAATCCCACTGGCGTCGTACATGACCACAAAGGCCACCATGGCGGCAAGGGCGAACATCGGGTGATCGAAACCGCGCGTCCAGCCGACGGCGGCAGCCGTCCCCGTCACCAGGGCCGAATGGCTGGAGGGCATCCCTCCCGTCTCAATCAGCACCGATGGCCGCCAGCGGCGATGGACCATCAGCTCAATCAGCAGCTTCGAGAGCTGAGCCAGGCCGCAGGCCGCCAGCCCCCAGGCAAGGGCGCTGTTGTCCAGCAGTTCATGAAGAACCGCATGGGATGACGTCGTCTCGATCATCGGTCGCGGCTGGTGATGAAATCAGCCAGTGCCAACAGCGGCATGGCACGGTCAGCCCAGGGCTCCAGAGCCTGTTTGGCCTCTGCAACAAGGGCATCCGCGCGTTCACGGGACGCCTCGAGACCCAGCAGTTTGGGATAGGTGGTCTTGTCAGCAATCAGATCCTTGCCTGCGGTCTTGCCGAGAACATCACTGCTGGCTGTGATATCGAGAATGTCATCGATGATCTGGAAGGCGAGCCCGATTCCACGGGCATAGACCCGGAGGGCTTTGATCAAGGCCTCATCGGCACCGGCGATTGTGGCTCCTGTGATCACACAGGCACTCAGCAGAGCGCCCGTTTTGTGCAGATGGATGTATTCAAGGGTGTCCAGGCTGACGTCTTTCCCTTCACTTTCCAGATCAACCACCTGGCCCCCCACCAGACCCGGCGCACCCGCCACCAGGGACAGTTCCCCCACGACCTTGAGCAGACGCTCAGGAGGCACACCCGGACTGCGCAGGGCCACCATCTCAAAGGCCCGGGTCAGCAAGGCATCTCCGGCGAGGATCGCCACGGCCTCGCCGTACACCTTGTGGTTGGTGGGTCGGCCGCGACGCAGGTCATCGTCATCCATGGCGGGGAGGTCGTCATGGATCAACGACATCGTGTGGATCATCTCCAGGGCCACCGCCGTGGGCATCGCCGCCTCTGCAGAGCCACCGGCCAGCTCACAGGCCGCCAGACAAAGAATCGGCCTTAAGCGTTTCCCTCCCGCCAGAAGGGAGTAACGCATCGCCTCCCGCAATGACTCAGGGCGCTCGGGGCCGAGAGACCCATCGAGAGCCAGTTCAACAGCCTCTTTGGATTGTCTGAGATATCGCTCGAAATCAAACCCACCCGGCTGCGACGGGACGTGGTCGGAAGAGGTCGCCGCGACGGTCATGCCGGAACCGGTACTGGCGGGATTCTCTCAGGCCAATGCCCTCAGATCCTCATGGTGTTTGAAAGAACGACATCGGCACCCAGTCCATGGGATGGGGCACACGCATCTCCTGCCCCTGCCCGGATGCGGTGGTGATCGCCAGGTCGTACGAGACCGAATAACGGGGGGACTCACCTCGATAGGGC
>JBGKDR010000006.1:0-1284 GCA_042954225.1 Parasynechococcus sp. | reverse complement strand
CGTCGCTTCGGTGTTGGAGGAGACGGGGTGATCCTGGCGCTCCCCCCTCAGCAGAGCGGCGACCTGCGCATGCGCATCTTCAATGCTGACGGCAGTGAGGCGGAGATGTGCGGCAATGGCATTCGCTGCCTGGCTCGCTTTCTGGCCGACAGCGATGGTGACGCTCCTGGACGTTGTTGGGCGGTTGAAACCCCGGCGGGGTTGATCAAACCTGAATTGCAGAGCGATGGTCAGATCAAAGTTGATATGGGTGCACCGTTTCTGCGGCCTGACGAGATCCCGACGACCCTTGAGGTCGGCGCCGATCGCTTGCCGCAGGGACCTCTCAGCCTCGACGGCGTGAGTGTTGATGTGGCCTCCGTCGGCATGGGGAATCCCCATGTCGTCGTTCCTGTACAGGATCTCGCTTCAGTTCCCTTCGACGCCTGGGGTGCCGAGCTGGAACGGCATCCGGTCTTTCCAGCCAAAACAAATGTGCACTTCCTCCAGGTTCACGACCGCACGCACTTGGAGATCAAGGTCTGGGAACGCGGCGCAGGACCAACCCTGGCTTGTGGAACCGGCGCCTGCGCCACTTTGGTGGCTGCCTCATTGCTTGGTCTGTCCGACGACCAGGCCGAAGTCATGCTGCCCGGCGGGCCTCTGCAGATTGCCTGGCCCGATCAGTCCGGTTCGGTCTGGATGACCGGACCTGCTGAAGCCGTCTTTGATGGTGTTCTCACGCCTGAGCTGGTGCCGGCTGCAGCGCACCCAGCCCACCCCGCAACGCTGCCTGCACCAGTCGCTCCGACCTCTGAGATGGCCTCCAGTGATGGCTTCAACTGTTCCCGCGATTGTGAGCAGGGCTGTCAGCGGCCCGATCACTGCCTGCGCGATGAAGCCCAGAGCAAAGTCCAGGACTTCCTCAACAGCACATCGCTGGATGCGATGTTGAATCTTGCCAGTGATTCGCTGGAGCAGCGCACGCAGGCGCGCATCGAACGTGGCCTCGGCTGAGCTCTACTGCGACGCCTCCGCCACGACACCTCCGCTGAAGGAGGTGCTCGAGGCCATGCAGGAGACCTATGCCCACGCCTGGGCGAATCCCAGCAGCCTGCATGGCCATGGCCTTGAGGCTGCAGAGGCCCTGGAACGGGCACGGCAGCGGATGGGTCAGCTCCTGGGGGTCCCGTCCCAGGACCTGTTGATCACCTCGGGAGCCACCGAATCGGTTCATCTCGCCCTGCTCGGCGCTGCTGCTGCTCAGCAACCGGCCCAGATTGTGATCAGCGCTGTGGAGCATCC
>JBGKDR010000005.1:0-8474 GCA_042954225.1 Parasynechococcus sp. | reverse complement strand
GGCCAGGAGGCCCAATTGCGCCATGGCCTGCTGGCGTCGGCTGATGGAGAGGCCTCGCTCTTGGCGCAGCTTGCCGTGGAGCAGGAGCCCCGCAGTGTCTACGCCCTGACCTCCGTGGTCGAGGGTTGGGCCTTCGGCAGGGTCGAACCCCGGGTGGTCCAGGTGGATGGTCAGGCACAGACCACGCTCAAGGGGCTGTCCGTCACCGGCGCTGAGCAGCAACTGGCCACCCATACCGCGGTGCGCTTCGGAGGCCCTGAGGGTGAACTCGATCAATTGCAGAAATGCCTGGCTGCGGGGCGCTCCCACACCATTTTCAATGGCGCGATCACGGTCCCCCGTGAAGCACAGCGCACCAATGCCGCCCAGTTAAGCCGTAATTTGTTGCTGTCTGACCGGGCCCGGGTGGACACCAAGCCAGAGCTCGAGATCGTTGCCGACGATGTGCGGTGTGCCCATGGCGCCACCGTCTCCCAACTGCAGGAGGACGAGCTGTTCTATCTGCAGAGCCGGGGGATCGCCGCCGCCGACGCAGCGGCTTTGCTGCTTCAGGGGGCCTGTCAGGAGATTGTCGAGCAGCTTCCTGCCGCCGCTGAGGCCTGGTCGCCGCTGCAGCGGGTGATGAAAGGACTGAGCGCATGACGACAACCGAAGCCACGTCGGCACGATATGGAAGTGATATCGACACGATTGCGAGTCGATATCGTGCTGATTTTCCGATTCTCGATCAGCTGGCTCCGTCCGGTGAGCCTCTGATCTATCTGGATCACGCGGCCACCAGTCAGAAGCCTCGCCAGGTGCTGGATGCTCTGCAGAGCTATTACGCCTCGGATAACGCCAACGTCCATCGCGGCGCCCATCAGCTCAGCGCCCGGGCCACCGACGCCTTCGAAGGGGCCCGGACAATCACCGCTGATTTCGTGTCGGCCGCCAGCCCTCGCGAAATCGTGTTCACCCGTAACGCCAGCGAGGCGATCAATCTGGTGGCGCGCACCTGGGGAGACGCCAACCTCAAGCCCGGTGATGAGGTGCTGCTCACGGTGATGGAGCACCACAGCAATCTCGTGCCCTGGCAGCTGCTGGCCCAGCGCACCGGCTGTGTGCTGCGCCATGTCGGGATCACCGAGTCCGGTGAGCTCGATCTCGACGATTTCCGGGCCAAGCTCAACGACCGCACCCGGCTGGTCAGCCTCGTGCACATCAGCAACACCCTCGGCTGTTGCAACCCGCTGGACCAGGTGATCCCCGCGGCCCACGCCGTCGGTGCTCTGGTGCTGGCCGATGCCTGCCAGAGCCTGGCCCACAAGCCGATCGATGTGGTCGCCCAGGATCTTGATTTCCTGGTGGGGTCGTCCCACAAGCTCTGCGGACCCACCGGGATGGGATTCCTCTGGGCCCGCGAGGCCCTGCTTGAGGCGATGCCGCCCTTCCTCGGCGGCGGCGAAATGATCCAGGACGTCTTCCTGGACCACAGCACCTGGGCGGTTCTCCCCCACAAGTTCGAGGCAGGAACGCCCGCCATCGGCGAAGCCGTCGGAATGGGTGCGGCCCTGCGCTATCTCCAGTCCATTGGCCTGAAGGAGATCCAGGCCTGGGAGGCGCAACTCACCGCCCATCTGTTTGACCGCCTGCAGGCGATCGATGGCGTGCGCGTGCTGGGACCCACGCCAGAGCGTCAGCCGGAACGCGGTGCCTTGGCCACCTTTGTGGTGGATGGTGTCCATGCCAACGACATCGCCGCGTTGATGGATGCCTCCGGCATCTGCATTCGCAGTGGTCACCATTGCTGTCAGCCCCTGCACCGCCACTACGGCGTGACGGCGTCAGCCCGTGCAAGCCTCAGTTTCACCAGCACGTTTGCCGAAATCGACCGCTTCAGCGACGAGCTCGCCTCCACGGTCGCGTTTCTTCGCGAACACAGCTGATTGAGCTGCCGTTCTCACTCAGTCGAGTGGTGTCTCGCCCCGATGGGACATCCGCTCGACGCGCTTCATCGCCTTGATGATGATGAACAGAGTCCAGGCCACGAGCATGGCCGACACAAAGGTGTCGAGCACTTTGCCAATGGCGATCGGTCCTCCGAAGTAGGGAATCACCAGATCCTTGTAGCTGCCATGGGGGATCAGTGGATTGACCAGCGGCATCAGCAGGTCGCTGGACAGGCTTTTGGTGATTGCTGAGACCTGATCGCCCACGACCACGGCGATGGCCAGCGCCAAGACATTTCCCTTGGTGAAGAAAAAATCAGTGAATTCTTTGATCAACCGGTTCATGGAGCGCCGCCTGGAGGCCGAAGGTCGGCCCCACGATCCCAACGGAGTCCTGGTCCGGCAAGACCAGGATCCGTGTGGGCTGGTGCTGAGATCAATCGAAGATCGGTGATCCCGCCCGTTCGGCGTAGGCCTCTTCACCGTGTTCCTGAATGTCGACTCCGAGCCGTTCGGCGTCATCGGTCACGCGGAAGGGCACGCCGAGCTGGCGCAGAGCGACTGCGATCAAAAGGGTTCCCGCGGCGGCCAGTCCGTAGGCCACCAGGACGGCCTGCAGCTGACCCAGGATCAGCGCAAACCGTCCGTTCTCGGCCAGGACGGCTCCAGCGGGATGGGAGGCAATCAGCGGTGCGCTGGCGAAGACGCCGGTCAGCAACGCGCCCACCGTGCCACCGACGCCATGGACGGCGAAGGTGTCGAGGGAGTCGTCAAAACGCAGGCGCATCTTGAGCCGCACCGAGGCATAGCAGAGCACCGCGGTGATGGCGCCGATCGCCATGGCAGCTCCCGGGTTGACGAATCCGGCACCGGGGGTGACGCCCACCAGGCCAGCGATGGCACCGGTGGCCATCCCGACCGCCGTCGGTTTGGCATCGCGCCAGGTTTCCACCAGGGCCCAGGTCACCAGGCCGGCCGCGGCGGAGACGTGGGTGGTGGTGAAGGGCAGTTCCGCCCCGCCGATGGCCAGCTGGCTGCCGCCGTTGAAGCCGAACCAGCCGAACCAGAGCAGCCCGGTGCCCAGGATGATCTGGGTCACGTCATGGGGTGGTCGCCCGGATTGGGGCCAGTCTTTTCGGGGCCCCACCAGACCGGCCAGCACAAGGGCCGAGACGCCGGAGCTGATGTGCACCACGGTGCCGCCAGCGAAGTCGAGATCCTTGCCCAGAAGTCCGCCGCCCCAGACCATGTGAGCCAGCGGCGCATAAACCAGCAGCAGCCAGATCGGGCTGAACAGGCACCAGAAGCGGAAGCTCAAGCGCTCTACCAGCGCCCCGGAGATCAAGGCGGGGGTGATGATCGCGAACATGCCCTGGAACAAGGCAAATGAGAGTCCGGGAATGGAGAGTCCGTCCCAGGTGTCCGAGAGATTGTTCAGCAGCGCGTACTGAAACGGGTGGCCGATCACGGCATTGACGGCACCACCATCGGCAAAGGCGAGGCTGAAGCCGATACCGGTCCAGACCAGTGTGGCGATCCCCATCATCACCAGGCTCATGCCCATGGTGTTGAGGACGTTGCGCCCCTGAACAAAACCGCCGTAGAAAAAGGCCAGCCCGGGCGTCATCAGAAGCACCAGCGCCGAGCTGACCAGAATCAATGTGTTGTCGGCAGCGGCACTGCCGTCACCCGCATGGGCTGGCAGCGTTGCGCCAAGAAGCAGTTGGAGGGCTGGGACGCACAGGGCGGCAATGCCCAGGCGTCCGAGACGAGATCGCAAAGCAACTTGTGTAGCTCTTGCTACACAATCAAGCTGTCAGCCCCTCGAAGTGTTCACTGCGAACATTTTGCTCCAGGTTGAGATCAAGCGTTAGCTCCCCGGTTTGTGTGGGAGGGCTTGCGTCGTCAGCCGCACCAAGGATTGGATGGCGCAATTGTTGGCGATGGCCTGCCATGACCTCTCGCGCACGGGTGCGGTCCCACTGGCTCCGCAGGGCATTGGCGGCGTTGCCGGCCCTGGCCCTGGTCAGTCCCTTCGGCGCGCGGGCGCTGGCAGATCAAGACACCCCTTCGTTGCGTTGGCAGGCCTGCCAGAACGACACCTTGGCCTCCCATGGCTACGAGTGCGCCAGCTTCACCCGTCCGCTCCGTCGATCTGAGCCCGATGGCCCCCAGGTGGAGCTGGCGGTCTTCCGTCTCCCGGCTACGGGGTCGGCCCAGGAGCGGATCGGCACCCTGTTCTTCAACCCCGGTGGTCCAGGGCAGCCTGGTGGCGGCAGTGCCACCAAGGGGATGTTTCTGCCTGCGCAGGTGCGGCGCGCCTTTGATTTCGTCACCTGGGATCCCCGGGGACTTGGCCAGTCCAGACCTGCGCTGGCCGATTGCTCCGTGTCCATGCCCGAGCGCCCGGCCACCGGACCTGTCGATTGGCAGCGGGTGCTGACCCAGCGTCAGCGCGAGCTGGCTGAGAGCAACCGCGACTGCATTGCCCGTCACCGCGATCTGATTCCGCAGATGGGCACGGTGGAAGCAGCCCATGACCTGGATGCACTCCGCCAGGCAGTGGGCGATGACCGCCTCAGCTTCTGGGGCATCTCCTACGGAACCGTGATCGGCTCCACCTATGCGGCGCTGTTCCCTGGACGGGTTCGCGCTCTGGTGCTCGATGGAAATGTCGACCCCTGGATTGATCTCGGCGGCTTGCGTCACTCCGCTACGGCACCCGATGACGCGATTCGCTTCTTCCTGCAGCTGCATCCAGACCTGAAACGTCCACTGCAGCGTTCGCTGGCCCGGCTGGCCCGGGAACCCCTCAGCCTTCCTGATGGCAGCCCTTACACCCGCTGGGATCTGTTGGATTCCCTGACGCGTTACCTGCCAATCTCGAGGTTATCCGGAACCTATGGACGCACCCTGATCGAGACGGTGCATCAGGCCTTGTTTGGAGCTCCGGCGGAGCAAACCGCGGCGCTGACGACCTTGGAGCACCCCCTGTTGCGGAGCTCAGGTCAGGATTCCAATGCCGCCGCTGGGTTTGCTGCCGTCGCCTGTCAGGACTTTCCCCAGCGACCGTCGCCGCAGCAGCAGGCGGCCTGGCTCGACGATCTCACCCGACAGGCCCCGCTCTATGGCGGCAGCCTCGGCGTGAATTTTCTGGCCCTCTGCAGCGGCTATGAGGATCTGCAGGCCAGCACCCCTGTTCCCCGGGCCCCCTTCCCCGAACGTGGTGTCTCCGGCCTGATCACGGGAGCCAGTTGGGATGGCTCCACCCCATGGCTCTGGTCCACGGGTATGGCCCGGGCGTTCCCGTCGATGCGCAGCCTCCAGGTGGTCGGCAGTGAGCACGGCATCTACACCAATGCCCAGTCCTCCTGTGTGGAGGAGGCCGTGAGTGACTACCTGCTCACGGGGGCTGTGCCGCCCACGGATCTGAGTTGCCCCTACGTGAAACCGGCCAAGCAGCAGTCCTTCCCTTAGGCGGCGGGCAGGTCGAGCTGGCGGCGGAAGAACGCTTCGGTCGCCTCCAGCACCTGCACCTGGGTGGCCTGGTTGCGGAAGCCGTGGCCTTCCTCCTCAAACAGCTGCACCTCCACCGGGATGCCATTGCGGCGCAGGGCGTTGGCCATCCGTTCGGTCTGCTCCGGGGGGACCACCTTGTCCTGAAGGCCCTGGAAGAACAGCACCGGGCAGCGGATCCGATCGGCGTGCTGCAGCGGGGATCGTGCGTTGTAGAGCGTCTGCTCCTCGGGCCAGGCTCCCACCAGCTGGTCGAGATAACGGGCTTCAAAGCGGTGGGTGTCGTTGGCCATGGCTGTGAGATCGCAGACCGCATAGCGGCAGGCACCAGCCCGGAAGACATCGGTGAAGCAGAGGGCCGCCAGGGTGGTGAAGCCGCCAGCGCTGCCGCCTTCGATCGCGATCTGCTCGGGGTGGGCGCGACCGGCTGCGATCAGGGCCTCTGCCGCTCCGGCGCAGTCCCTCACGTCCACCACCCCCCAGCCGCCGTTGAGGCGATCCCGATAGGCCCGCCCGAAGCCGGTGGACCCGCCGTAATTCACGTCGACCACCCCCCAGCCCCGGGAGGTCCAGTACTGAATGGCCAGGTTGAGGCCGCGGCGGGCCATGGCGGTGGGCCCGCTGTGGCTTTTCACCAGCAGCGGCGATGGCCCAGCGCATGGGGGTATTGGCGGGTAATACCAGGCATGGGTGCGTTGGCCGTTGTGGCCGTCAAACCAGATCGGTTCGGCGATGCTGATGGCGTCAGCGCTGATCGGTGCCGGTGCCGCCGGTTGATGGCGCCAGGGTGCGGGGGCATGCGGGCGCAGGTCAAGTTCCAGCAGCCCCTGGCCGGTGCTGCTGTTGCTGGCGATGGCGACGGCGCAACCATGCAGGGCGCGCAGCCCCGCGAGATCATCAAAGGGCTGGTTCACGCTGACGCGGCTGCCGTCGAGGCCGAGGCGCCGTAGCTGCCAACACCCCTCGACACACACAGCCGCCAGGAGCCCCTCGCCGTCCCAGCTGGTGGTGCTCATGCCATAGACCCACTGGGGCATGGCGGTCTCGGCGGCCATCGGCCAGGGGCGACACCAGGGCGCTTCCGTTGAGGTTCGCCGGATCAGATTCCACCAGCCGCTGCTGTCTTCGGCGACGACCAGGCTCCCGTCGGGCAGCCACTGGGGTTGAAACACCGACACCCCATCACCGCCCGCCAGCACCTGCGCTGGGCCGAGGCGTCCGTCGCTGCTCAGCTCGGCGCAGCAGAGCTGACTGCTGTCCCAGGGCATCGCCGGTTGTTGCCATTCCACCCAGGCCAGCTGTCGGCCATCGGGGCTGAGGCAGGCGTAGCCGGCGAAGTCCTCCGGTTGGTGCAGCAGCTCGGGGGTCTGGTCGCACCCATCCAGAGCGACGCTGACCAACTGGTCGCGGCCATCGATTTCCCGCACGCCGATCCATCGATTCCGCCGCTGATCGACCAGACCATCGGCCAGTTGCCAGGGCCCGGGGACCGTCAGACGCTGTGGGTCTGCGCAGGGTGAGGGAACCCCCTCGGATGCGATGGGGAGCCGCCAGTCCTGGCGCCAGAGGCCGCCATCTCCACCGTCGATCCAAAGCAGCAGCAGCGTCTGGCCCTGCAGCGCCGCGCAGCAGACGCCCCCGCCGTAGTCGTGCACGCGGCTGCGCAGATTGATCGGCTGCGGCGTCAGTTCCGTTGGGGTCTCGTCGCTGCCGAACCGCCGCAGCAAAGCGGTGGTCCGTCCCCGTTCCGCCGGTCGTTGCTCCAACCACAGCACCCAGATCGTTCCGTCACCGGCCTCAACAAGCTGTGGCTCCTTGAGCGCTGGGGTCTTGCCGACGGCGCTCTGGCTGGGAAGCGGCTCTGTCATGACGGCTGAATTGATCCGCTTAACATGCTGAATCAATGCAGAGGTGGTCTTGGCTGGAAGCTTCGCCCAGTTGGCACGCGCGGCTGACAAGGCCCGGGACACCATGCTGGTGCCGAAGGAACCGCTCGAGACCCCTCCGCTGGAGATCCGCACCCTCGGTGCCGATGAGCTTCGCCAGAGCGCACGGCGCATCGGCAAGGTGAATGACGAGATTCGTGAGCTGGCCCGAAACATGCTGCGCAGCATGTACACCGCCAAGGGCATCGGTCTGGCGGCCCCGCAGGTGGGTGTCAACCTCCAGCTGCTGGTGATTGATCTCGACCTTGAGAATCCCGATGCACCTCCCCTGGTGCTGATCAATCCGGAAATCACCTCAGCCAGTGCGGGGCTCGAGACCTATGAGGAAGGTTGCCTCAGCATTCCTGGGGTCTACCTCGATGTGGTGCGCCCCACGGCGATTGAAGTGAGCTACCGCGATGAGATGGGCCGTCCCAAGAAGATGAAGGCCGACGGTCTGATGGCCCGCTGCATCCAGCACGAGATGGATCACCTCAACGGTGTGCTGTTTGTGGACCGTGTGACCGATGAGGCCGGATTACGCAAAGAGCTCAAGGATCATGGGTTCCAGCCCCAGGACGTTCACAGCGTCGCTTGAT
The DNA here is from genome assembly GCA_042954225.1 of Parasynechococcus sp. GTDB lineage: Bacteria > Cyanobacteriota > Cyanobacteriia > PCC-6307 > Cyanobiaceae > Parasynechococcus. Next base: position 506 of record JBGKDR010000005.1, on the reverse strand, counting down.
TCCATGCCGATGAAACCCCTGGCCGGATTGTTTCTGGCCCTCGCCTGTGTCCTCGGCATCGCCAGCACCGGCTGCGTCTTCGAACTCGCCTACGGCGACCCCGATCTGGGTGTTCGCGTGACCAGTTGGATCCTGGCTCTGGCTGCTCCGGCGACGGTCGGGACACTTCTTGTCGCGATTCGGCTGAACAAACCGGCCTGATCGGGGCGGCTTCTCTTGCCAAGGACTTTTACGATCCGTCCAGCTCAGCCTTTGGCCGTGATTGCTCGATTCCTGCCTGCTGCGACCGGACTTGTTCTGTCCGGAGCACTGGCCAGCAGTTCAACGGCCCTGGCGCAGGGCTCGTTATTCAATGCGGTCCCGGTCGACGAGTCCAATTTCGTGCTGGTGTCGGCGCCGATCGGCACCGGTGCCCGTTCACAGCTGAACATCTACGAGCAGCGCTCCAACAAGCGCCCCTGCTTTGCCGTCAGTGGCTCGACCCCAGCTGTGGTGGATCCGCTGCT
>JBGKDR010000004.1:0-14509 GCA_042954225.1 Parasynechococcus sp. | reverse complement strand
TGACGGAGTTCCTGCGGAGTGCCAGAGGTCAATCATCTGTGCGATGGCATTCGGATGATGAACAACTGCGGGCAGCTCTCGCCGCTTGGTGCGATCAGGCCAGTGATCTACTGGAATTACTGGAGCAACATCTAGAACAGGTCAAGCATCAGCGCACAACTGAGCATGTGATCGCGTTGGAAACGTTTGAGCTTCACTTACTGATGGGTTTAGCCGCGTTAAGCGAAGCCAAACCTTGATGAACGATCAGAACGTGTCCGCAATCGGAGTCGCCAGCGTTTGAGGAGAAGAGTCGGATGTCGACTGAAAAATCGAGGTCTCATTCCTCGACACATAGTCCAAGTCCTCAAGCTCAGCATGCAGTTCGAGAAGCATGACCGCGAGTGCTCGGCCGAACTCTGCAGGGAAATGATTCACCGTGAGACCTGCAAGGGGTGAGTCGGTTGTAGAGACAACCGAAGCAGCCTTGAGGGAATGAAACCGGCTCTGTCACATATCGACCAAAGGATTCAAATCGGTCGTGATCAACATTGAAATTTGCTGCGTGTTGAGGCAGGCGAGCACACTCAGGATTCGACAACCGAAGGTTGTTGAACAGTGACCCCAGCAGATTGGGCATCGCCCAGAAGAGACTGAAGGCACTCGGTTTCAAAGACGGCGCGGGACTCAAACAGAACATCCCATTCCGCAGCAGGGAAATGTGTCTGGAGCCAGAGAACACCGTGCACGGACCCGGGGCTCAAGCGGTGCAGCCCATCTTGCTGCGTCTCGATGATCAGATCCACAGAAACAATTCGGCACCCGTCCATTACGCATCAGAACGGAAGCCACCAGTGTGCGTGTGGATACAAAACCCCGAAGTCAGTGACCCATGAGAGATCCGACACCAGTGCCTATGCGGGCATCAAGGACAGCATCGAGGGGACCTGGAGCCTGAAACCAAGGGATTTGAGTCGAGCATTGGAGACACGGGCGTTAAACACCCGTGACCCCGGCCGATCAAACGAATCCCAGATCACCGGGGGAAGGCCATTCGCTTCGCAGAGCACACTGGACAGCTCGCGTCGGGACAACCGCAGATCGTCTACCAGGTTGTAGGTGCCGTTGAGGCGATGCCGAAACGCGAAATCGATCCCACGCACGATGTCATCGCGATGAACCCACGCATTGACGTGATCGCCATTTTTGGCGATTGCTCGACCGGCAGCGGAACGAATCATCGAGACCACATCGAGATCCGGTCCGTAAATGCCACCCAGGCGCAAGACAGCACAGCTGACCGCATTTGTGCGCAAGGCCAGGATGGCGTGCTCAGCACTGACCAAAGCGGCATTCTGTTCAGAACTCAGATCGGGAGACCGGTCCTCATGGCAGTGGTCTCCCCGCTGATTTCCATAAACCCCGGAGCTGCTGAGATAGGTGATATGAAGCGGTGATGCTGCACGACGGCGACGGATCAACCGGGCCAACGCGTCAATACCGTCGCAGTACAGAGCTCGGTACTGCTCGGGGCAGTAATCGCCTTGTTTTGGAGCGACAGCGATCAGCAGACCGTCAAGCTCATCCAGAAAGCGATGGTCTGCGGTTTCATCACCCAGCTCAAACACTCTGGGGTGATCGACCAACGTCGCAAGGTCAGCCAACCGTTCGGGAGAGGTCGTCGTTCCGGTGAGCTCAAAACCTTTGCCTCGAAAGGAGCGAGCGACAGCGGAGCCGACGTAGCCGCAGCCAAGAATCCCGAAACGGCCAGGCACCCTGAATCAACCCATCTACACCTAACTTAACAATTCCTTGGCTTGGGCTCAGAACAGAAGACCTACTAACCAGGCCCCAAGCATCACCACTCCCCCTGTCAGAAGAATCGACAGGATCAGCAGCATCGCCCCACCGATCAAGCCGATTCGCTTCATCGTCTCTGGGTACAGCAGGACCAAGGTCAGGACCAGAGCCAGTGGCCAAAGGGGAGGGATTAAAACGCTGAGAGCGATCAGAATGATCAACTTGCGTCGTCCGACGTCCCTCCGTTCGACAACATCGGACCTGGCCTTTTCCTCCTCAGCAAGACGAGCAGCCTCCTCATCACTCAGCCAGCGTCCGAATTGCTGAGCATGCTGAAGATCACGTTCCAGCTGATTGTCAGACGATGGCTGCGTCATGAATGCAGCCTATGGCCTTCAAGACGGGTCAACATCCTGGCGTCTTGGACGCGATGTTTCACCGAGCTCAGAACGCAGCCAACGAGGACGTTCTGAGCTGGGATGACGCCATGCCACGTTGAGCAGAGCCTGGACGACACGAGGACTGGGCGGCAACGAACAGGACACCCCGATCTTTAACGAGCTGTTTGTCGGCTCTGGCATCACGGAATCTGCATTGACCCTTGTTGTAGCTTCAGCTCACGACAGGAGCGTCAGCAGATTCACCCGTTCAGGCCTGTTCAGGATTTTTTCTTTCCGTCGAGAAAATCAATCAGCTCCTGGAGTTTTTCAATCGCCTCACGCACGGACGCCGCTTCAGGCATCGTGCCCTGGTCCATCACGGTGGCGTGCATGGATTTGCACATGTTGCGCAAACCCTGAATGCGTTGTTTGACCTCAGTTTTCTTTTCTGCTGCCGTTGGCATTTCAACTGACAAAAAACCAATTTATCATCCGGACTCATCTCAGAGTGCAGCGACTGGCTCACCAGCCTGGAGCACCTACGATCGGAATCCTTTTGCCTCTAACCCAGTCCGGACCAGTTAACGTCGCGAAATGGCCCCTTGATGAAAAAAAGAGATCTGGCCCTGTGTGTGATCGCTGTCGTAACCCTCGCTGGGGGAGTCGGACTGCACTACAGCAGTTCAGGGGCTTGGCGCATCCGACATTTCAATAGCCAGGAGGAAGCCCAAAAGGCTGCAAAGCAATGGATTGATGATGGTGGAACGTACCGAGTCTCGGTTGAACGAAAAGAAATGGTGAAAGTACTAAGACCACAAAACGTGGTGGAAGATGAGGTTTACGCCCTCATGGAACTGGAAGAGACTAAGAGAAAAGCCTGTTACGAACTACTCAAGAAGAGCATTGACGAATACTCGTCATGCATGGGTCAATTGTTTGAGCAGAAAGTGGAAACAATTGTCCCAAAACACAAGCTTGTTGAAAACGTAGTTATTGATGAACGTCAACAAAGCATCCGTGAATGCGTCCATCTTGGTCCAGGCGAAGGCTATGCCTGTGGAGAAACAGCTATTCGCCCCAATAAACTTGTCAGCGAACGCGAGGCCAGGCTACTGAAAGCGAAAAAGCACCTCCACTATTTTCGCTATCGAGACGCTCAAAGAACCAGCCAAGCGCCCATTGAGATGAGAATGGCTCCCCCACTCGAAGTCACTGTCTGATGTCGCCACTTTTTCGATGCAATAGCTGTGGAAATGACATCGAGAGGTCAATAACCTCGTATTGGAAACAACGTGGGACCCTGCTCTGCTCGAGCTGCAAAGACCGTCTCAGTCAGGATGCAAAGTCTGAACACGATAGTGCAGCCAAACGCTCGCAATCATGAATCATCAGATTAAGGGCACTCTCCCACTCCATCTCGACCAAATGCCATCGCCGAGGCTTGCTGTTGGGGACGTCGACCCGTTTGTACACGTGACCATCGGCGACCAAGAAAAAATGACGATCCAGCCCTGATTGAACCCCTTTGTGCATCACGGATTATCGGCTTGGTGGATAAACCCATTAACCTCGGGCCCACGGCAGATCTCAAGCTGAAAAGTTGAATTTATTCTGTTCTTCCTCTCGGCTGATCCTTCGGGTATGAGGCAAGAGACAGCGATCCACACTCGAGATGACGTGCAGTTAGGTTGTCTCGAAACAAGTGAGCACAATGACTGACTACACTGGCGCCATTTATGGCTTGATCGGTCTAGGCGTGGTCTTGACCGTCGGCGTGGTCTTTGTGCTGGCACAACCCACCGATTTGCCCGTACTCAAAAAGGACAAAAGGCAGAATTAAATTCCGCACTGCAAAAAAAAGACCCGGGTCAAAGACCCGAGTCGTAGGTTCCACCAGGTCGATTCAGCTATCAGCGCCTTCGTCCATTCCTTCAGCGGAATCCGAATGTGCCGCTGCATCACCAGTTGGGAGTAGACGAATGGCTTTTTTGCCGAGCTTGATCTCAAATTCGTCGCCAGGCTCAAGATTGAGCATGGCGGTGTAGGCCTTGCCGATCAAAAGATTGCCATTGCCCTGAACTTTGGCGATGTAGGAGAGTTTGCGTCCACCTTTGCCAATACCAGCTGTGCCACCACCGAGGCTCACGCCTTTTGCATCAAGCAAAGCCTCATAGAAGGCAGTGAAATTCAGACGTTCACCGCCATCAGCCTTTGTCGATACATAGCCACAGGCGCGAACAACGTCCGACTTGGAGACATCACCAAGATCTTTGACTTTCGCAAGCAATTCAGATCCAACAAGCATCGGTGTAACTCAAGCAACAACATAACTATAGAGCAGCGCAGAGAACCTGCCAACAACAACCAGCGAAAAAGTATTCCACAGGCAGTGGAAGACTGGCCAGAAAAGGGCAAAAGTCCCTGTCAGGCAAAGGATTTAATTCGTTTGACCTCGCGGAGATCTCGTGGGCACGCCATGCCAATCAAATTCCAAGCCCGACAGATCGAGGTCAACTCATCTTCAAAGCCCCGGATCACTCCGCCCAAGCCACAAACCAACACGGATTGCACGGCCTCGAACAAGGTCCTGACTTCTGTTTCAAGAATCACGACCCCCTGGAAGACTTCCGGAGGGGATCGTGAGAAGCAAGCAGCGTTACGCGTCGCTGCCTTCGTCCACACCTTCGGCGGACTGACTATGCGCCGCAGCGTCCCCGGTTGGAAGAAGACGGATCGCCTTTTTGCCGAGCTTGATCTCAAACTCGTCACCGGGCTCAAGATTGAGCATCGCGGTGTAGGCCTTACCAATCAGCAGATTGCCGTTGCCCTGGACCTTCGCTGTGTAGGAGAGTTTGCGGCCACCTTTGCCCACACGCGCTGTTCCACCACCGAGACTGATGCCCTTGGCATCGAGAAGCGCCTCATAGAAAGCAGTGAAATTCAGACGTTCACCACCGTCAGCCTTGGTAGAGACATAACCACAGGCACGAACCACATCCGATTTCGACACATCTCCAAGGTCTTTGACCTTGGAGAGAAGTTCAGAACCAACGAGCATCAGAACAAACACACTTGTATCAAGCTATACAAGCACCAAGACTTTCGTCAAACGATTTGTCCAGATCAATGATGCAGAGGGTTGAAACTTTCCAACCGTGGAAGCATTCAGCCTGCCGGCAATCACCGGCCCACGGCTCGCGATCGGTCATCGCTATGGGCGATCAACCATTGATAGGCATCATTGACACGCCGAAAGGCATCAGAAGAACCACCAAGGTCCGGATGATGACGTTTCACAAGTCTGCGATGAGCTTGTTTGATCTCCTGAACAGATGCCTGCGCGTCCAGACCTAAAACCTGAAGTGAGTTCAGCGTCCTCGAATCCAGTGATGATCGTTCATTTCGACGATCAGTCGCACGATGATCCGAGCGTGTCCGCCGGCTGGAAGCATCGGCACGCTGACGATTCAACAGCTCATTGATCACACGACTGGGGGCTTCATCGAGCCACTCAGAAGCACGGATTCCATACAACGCAAAAGCAGCCAGAACCGCTGCACGAGGCTTGGGGCGTGCCTTGGCAACAGCAGTCAAAAGGTCCGAACCCAACCCTGGCACCAATCGATCGAGCCGTTGTTGCAAGGACAAGTCAGCATGAAAACTTTCTCGATTCAGTCGTTCAACCAGCAGCTCAAGCCCCTTGACCCTGAGTGAGGACCAATGCTCGTGTTGGGCCATGACCGTGGTCCAACGTGTGATTTGTGCCGGAGTCACACTTGGCTTCCTTTGGGCATCGTTGTCCTCCGGAGGTGGAGATGAACGATTCCCCTGGCTGTGATGCGCTCGCTCACGACGGAGTTGACTGAGCTGACGTCGAAGCTGTTGGACCTCCCGACGCAAAGCGTCATTTTCTTGAAGAAGTGCCGCGAGGTTGCTGGTGACCGAGTGGCGATGGGGCTGGGAGGAGGCAGACGACCATTGACGTGGATCAAAACCCATGGTCAGAACATCTCACCAGGGGAGAACATCACCATTGGCATGCCAGAAGGTACCGCTGTTGTCCAAGGTCAACCCATCAATCCGTGTGAGGAGACCACGAACGGACTGCTCGGGGCTCACCCCCCGTGGATTGAATTGAATCATCCGGGTGCGGACAAGACCTGGATGAAGAATGGCCACCGCAATTCCATCGGGCTTGAGATCCACTGCGAGCGATTTCCCCGCGATGTTCAGAGCGACCTTGGACATCCGATAGCCATACGATCCGCCAGAACTGTTGTCATCAATTGAACCCATCCGACTGGTCATCAAGGCCAGTCTGGAACCCCACGGCATCAGCGGAACCAGGGACCGCGCGAGCAGCAGAGGGGCTAAGGCATTGACCTCAAACTGGCGTCGAATGGCCTCTGGATCCAAGTCGTCGAGTCCCATCGAGACCAGAAGTCCCGCATTGAGGATGACGGTATCCAAGGAGCGGCCCGTTAATCGTCGTACCAGATTGGCTCTATTGGCCTCATTGGTGAGGTCCACACCCGATTCGATCTCCACATCGATGGCGTCGAGTTCGGGAGACGACTGTCGGCACACGGCGATGACCTGATCACCACGCTGCTGGAGCTGACGGCAATATTCCAGGCCGATGCCACGGTTTGCTCCTGTCACCAACACTGTGGACATGGCAATGGCAGTGGAACAACAAAAGCGGAGATCTCATTCAGATGTAGCGCCCCGGATATTCGCCGGGATGATCAATCCGCGTGACACGCACACCCGGGGACGAACGGCGGGCCATTAAGAGAAGGTCACTGCCTGAGACGGCATAACCAAGCTCCTGGGCGAGACGTGCCACATCGTCCGCGGTGACAGCCGACTGAACACGACTCTGCAGACCAGGATCACGCCGTAATCGGTCGAAAAAGGCACTCACAGGATCCAATGGCACGGTCGGACCAAGAAATGCAAACCTAGTGCTGTCTCTCCAGAAGCGTCGGACATGTTGCGTTCACCCCTGCTGAGGCGGGTCTCGATCTATCTACTGCTCAGCAGCGGGGCCGTGGCTGCAGTCAATCGGATCGATCTGCCGCAGGACAACCTGTATCAGATCTACATCCCGTTGTTCATTGGGATTTACATCCTGTCGCGCTGGATCGATAGCAAAGTTAGCCAGAGCCAAGGGTCGACGAGCAGCTCCGTCGTTGAAAATCCCTCAGACAGGGACAACGACAAAGGGTTCGGACGTTGAACCAGACGTAGCGAAGCGTTTGATCAAGCTGCCCGATCAGATTGGCGTTGCAATTCGATGAGACGGGACATTTCCTGCGACGCTTTCTGCACCGTTTTACGAGAGTTCGTCGCTTGAATCACGCGATCGAGATCTCGCAATCTGGTCTCGATCTCGTTGCATGTTTTGTCAGTGGAGGACACCTCAGACATCTCGGCTCTCAGACGGGGGCGGGGCTGTGCTCAGCGACGAAGAGAAAAACTCATCGGTTAAAACTTTTTTTAGGACCTGCAGCAAATTGACTTTGTCAATGGCGTGAAGCTCACCCCGCTCATCCCATTTGAGGGCGAGGAGCTCACTCAACCTCCCTTGCGGGGTAGAGGACATCAGCGGTAGGACCGGTGCTTCAACGTACGAGCAACTGCAGAGATTTCGGGTCGAACGATCAAGTTCGTCGTGGAAGAAATCCTTATGACGGGACGGCACCGATGACGAGCCATGGCATTGATCTGGAACGGGACTGCCGGCCTGACCTCGCCAGAACCCGCTCAGCCGCCGGCTGTCGCAGCGTTTACTTGCTTGAGAAATGAAAAGATCACGGAGCAACACCCCCCTCTTTGTCATAGTTTCCACACATAGATCCCCGTGTTCTTCTTGGATCGCCAACCCCAAGGCCCCACCTGCTTCCTGCGTTGGACTGTGCAACGAGTGGCCCATCAGCTCTATGCCGTGGCCGCCACGAACAATGGATGTGACTACGACTTCGTAGGCAACTTCAGATCGCTGACGGAAGCCAACAGGGCCGGACGGCGGTTCATCTGTGACCACAGCCATGCCCGAAGCCTGGGCAACACACCAGCAGATCTGGAGGTGGCATGAACGACACCAATCCCAAAGGGACACATACGGCGCAGAGGCAACGCAGCCTGAAATGGGGCGCCGATGGTGAATTGTCAGCGGTTGATCTCGCCAGAGTGCTGGAGCGACTGCAGACCGCTGACCAGAACGCCTCCTCCATCGGAGAATGCTCCCTGAGCTGTGGGATCAACGATCAGGTCGACGCCTGAGTCGGTCCGACCAGCGAAGAAAGCCGTTGATGATGGCCGAAAACAAGCCCCGGGGGACCAATGTCGGCTCCCCTGCGGACGGTCGCTGGAGGGCTGAGGCCAATGACGTCGTACCCGATGGCTCATAACCATCAAAAGCGATCAGTGCATCACGGGCACCCTGCAGATCATCGACCAGGAAACGTGGGGTGAGGCGAGGGCCACGGTGGACCCCGTGGCCTTTCCCTGAGCGGTTTCTTGCTGCCGACATCACCACCTCACAAAGGTCTTGTCTCTGTCTGGCAATGCGTGATCACATCGGCAAGAGACAGAGACCCTTCGTAAACAGTCCAAGGAGGACATTGCATGCGGATGATTTTTGTCAGCGCTGAGGATGTTTTTGCTGTTTGATCAACGCTTCACGACAAGCGCGCTCGAGAGCTGTGAGCTTTGGATGCTTTTCATGCAACGTGGCCTCAGCTTTTCTCTTTGCTGAAAGAATAAAGCTGTCCGTTTTCGTCCCTTCTAAGCCCGCCATAAGACACACAAGCAACTTCTCACTTCACGATAAAAATAAATAAATCCAAGAAGCCTCAAAACAAAGATGGACTTTGGAATTCCCCCCTGAGTCGTCTCTTTGCCCTAACGAGAGGGTGCGCGCCCAGGATCTTGGGTTAACCTAGGCTTAACCGGACCATAACCAAAGGTGGATCGTCCCCATCAACGACTCGTCAGACTGGAAGCCAAGGCTTTCAAATGCCTGTCACGCCAGGAAGCCCGAAGGATTCTGACGGAGGCCCAGGCCCTCTCTGAAAGCTTGAAAGCCAACGCCCGAGACGACCGCAGCATCTGACACAGTCGACTCGGCGACTGGCAGAAGCCAGCCCAGGTCGTGCAGACTGAACAAGGTCTGGACTCGAGCGATGCGACGTTTTTTCTGCATCCTTGCCTTGTCATGCATCGTTTGGCTGTTTCCAGAAGGCGTTGTCAGGGCAGCCGAACTCGATATTTCACTTTTTTCGATTTCTGCTGAAGGAGTTGGAGAGTCCATCGGCTCCGTTCGGGCAGTGGATACCGATCAAGGCCTGGAGATTTTTCCCTCTCTGGTCGGCTTACCCCCTGGCGAGCATGGATTTCATTTACACGCGAATCCAAGCTGTGATTCTGCGAAGAATGACCAGGGTGAATCGGTGGCCGGTCTTGCAGCGGGGGGACATTGGGACCCCGACGCAACCGGCCAGCACCTGGGACCGTTTGGATCCGGTCATCGGGGTGATTTAAGTCGTCTGTTAGTGGACGAGAACGGTGACACGCCAACCAGCGTGGTTGCACCCCGCCTGCGCACGGACGATCTCTCCGACAAAGCGTTGGTGGTGCATGCCGGAGGAGATAACTACTCAGATACTCCCCCTCTGGGAGGCGGTGGCCCACGCATTGCCTGTGGTGTTGTCGGCTGACGATGACGACACGACAACCCGCCATCTGTGGACGAGAGCGCGAAATCAAAGAAATAAGACAGCAAAAATCTGCTCCAACGAAAGGCAGCACAGTGCGAGTCGCAAGCGGCATTCAGTCGTGTTTCAGCTGTGCTTTGCACATGCACCAGCCAACCATTCCAGCGGGTCAGGACAACGGACTGATTTCAAACCTGCAATACATGTTTGAGCACCCTGGAGAAGGGGACAACCACAACGCGAATGCTTTTGCATCATGTTATCGGCGCATGGCAGATCTGATACCAGAACTGCTCAGCGAAGGATGCGACCCAAAAATCATGCTCGATTATTCAGGCAATTTGCTCTGGGGTTTTGAGCAGATGCAACGCAACGACATTCTTGAGGCACTGACGTACTTAACCTGTGATCCGTTGATGCAGAGACACGTGGAGTGGCTAGGAACCTTCTGGGGACATGCGGTGGCCCCCTCCACACCAGCGCCTGATCTAAAGCTGCACATCACGGCCTGGCAACAACACTTTTCAGCATTATTTGGCGATGCTGCGCTCAAAAGAGTCCGAGGATTCTCATTACCGGAAATGAGTCTTCCCAATCATCCGGACAGTTTATATGCATTAATTACGTCACTGCATGAGGGTGGTTATGAATGGCTGCTCGTTCAAGAACACACAGTGGAGCAACTCACTGGCCTCCCCCTGAGTGATGAGCAGAAATATCATCCCAATAGGTTAGTGGCACGTAACAGTTTGGGTGTGACCGCTGAAATCGATGTTCTAGTCAAAACACAGGGTTCAGACACGAAATTGGTTGGGCAAATGCAACCCTGTTTTGAGGCGATTCATTTGGCGAAAGAGAATGGCAGGCAGCCGACGATCACACCAATCGTGACTCAGATCGCTGATGGAGAGAACGGAGGCGTCATGATGAATGAATTTCCAGAAGCTTTTCGACAGGCACACAGAAGGATTCGCGACGACAACAATTCAACCGTCGCCATGAATGGCAGCGAATACTTTGACTGGCTTTCAGAGTGTGGAATCCATAGCCATGACTACCCGACCATTCAAGCGATCAAACAACATCAGCTCTCAGAGGCCATTGGCGATCAAGACGGGTCAATCGAGGCGACCGAAGCAGCCATCGAGACGCTGAAAAAAGCTGACCCATCCTTCAGCATGGAAGGCAGCTCATGGACAAACGACATCAGCTGGGTGAAGGGTTATGACCAGGTTTTGAATCCCATTCATCAATTGAGTGCAGACTTCCATCAGCGCTTTGACTCTGCCCGACTGGAGGATGCTTCAATCACCGCATCAGAGCCTTATCACCAGTCACTCCTTCACCTTCTTGTTCTGGAAACGAGTTGCTTTCGATATTGGGGTGAAGGCATTTGGACAGACTATGCGCAAACCATTTCAGCTCGGCTCAGAGAGCTGATACACCAAGAAGAAATACCTAAGTAGTTTATTCATCGCAACCTTTCCCTTGCAGAAATCAAATTGACAGCATAAATTCCTGGGGCTTGTCTGTCGGAGGAGGAGAAGAAATGACAACCGCCGCCTTTATGAAACGATCGCTACCCCTATCAGAGCAAAGCTGGCCTGAGTGATTCTGCTTAAAACAAGCATGTTTCGCTCGAGGCTTGCGCCGCTCCGCTCAATGGTGAGCCTTGGTATCAAACAACGTTTTTTTGAAATTAAATGGAAAGTTGCTTCACTGTCACCACTCGATCAGGCGACACTGTGGTCGTCTTTGATGGCCACGACGGACCTGTTTACAGGGCATGCAGAGGACATTGCTGTGTGAATTGCCCAGACCTCGTGACAGCACTAACGCATCTCAAACTCTGGCGAGAAAAACTCTAGAAAAGGAACAACAAGCACACCTCTCGGAGGATCTAGATAGAACGCTTGAATGTATAGCAACCACCGTGATATCCAGTAAACGGCTGGGCATAGGTGACCAATTCCCAACCCTGAAGGCCGAGTTCATTCATCAGTCCCACCAAGGTGACATCTCTCTGAGGGTGGTTCCTTGAGATGAGCTGCTGATCATCAAGCCAGAGCTCTTCAATTTCCCCAGTCCAGCTTTTGCCTTTTGGAACAAAACGTAGCTGGGTGTATTCCCACTTCATAACCATCAGGCAGCGATCCACCCATCCTGACACCTTGCTGTCAGGCAATCCGAACGAGCTGCAGCTGTCGTTTCCGGGAGATGTGCATGAGTCTGAAAGGGGCCAGCCCCGACAGCAATCAGCAGAAACGCACATGCCGGGCCGACTGTTTCGTTTGTTACGACAGTGATGAATGAGAGCGATACCTTCCAGATACTCAGTCGAGACATCATGCAACCACTCTCCATCTCTCTGGGGCAGACATTCGAAATCGAACGTCAGTCACGTGAGCTCGAAAGAATCGAGGACATTCAGGAACTTCAGAAGACAGCAAAGCAGCTGTTGCTGGCCTGGCAAAAGGAAATCGCACGATCCCGCGCCGCTGTTCGCCAGGCCACCAGTTAAGACGCACGTCTGCCCTTAGGGCGATTGACGCCACACCCGTTCCAGACGCTGTCGGGCATTCTCAGTGACGTCCTGGGGGTCAATCGTGGTGGTGTTTGAACCGCGGGTGAGTCTCCAGAACTTGCTCGCTGTGGCAATGGCCACGACACCCCATGCCAAGAGGATCAAGCTCGGATGGAACACCGTGACATTGCTGCTGACACCATCATGGCGGCCCTTCATTGGGACGCATGACTTGCCAAACTGAGCCTTCAGTCAGTCGTTGAGCGGTCAGCTTTGCCATCCTCACCTCGGAATCGAATTGGTGAGGTCTATGGCCAGTTGACAGTGGTACGCCTGTCCGATCGTCGAACAAAGTCAGGCAATGCCTTCTGGTGGTGCCGTTGCCAATGCGGCAACGAGCGCGAGGTGCCCAGTGACAAGCTGTCCCACAACACCGCACGCCGCAAACCGGTTGTGACGGCCTGCGAATCCTGTGCGAAAGAGCGACAGGTCGAGGGCGTCATTCTGAAAAATGACCGCGAAGAACGTCAACGACGCCGGGACGCTGAGGCGCGACGGGCTGGCTTGATCGGTCAGGTACCCGATCGTTGGCTGACGCTTCCCTTGAGCGATGCCCATGCACGATTCCTCAATCGAACCCAGTACTTTCACGGCAAACGCTGTCAATACGGCCATCTAGCCCCATACCGGATCAACGGCGGATGTCTGGCCTGTGCCGGTCAGATGCCATCCGCCTGACGTGGTCAAACCCCTCGGGCTGCCCCAGAATGGCGCGAGAGACGTAGAAGCCAATGAAACCAACAGCTGAACAACTGCTTGCATCGATCCAATCAATGGCCCCGGATGTTTCTCTTGAAAGCGCCGGACAAACTGTGTTGGCAGAAGCCTTGAAAACATGCACGAGTATTGAACAGCTGACCAAACTTCCAGTCACCCCTAAAACCTTGGATGTTTTACTGGAAGGTGGCTATCTGGGCAGTGATGACTGGGAGAGACTTAAAAATCTATTGGACCCCAAATAGGATCTTATTTAAGTCATGAATCCCGAAGGAGATTATCGAGAGCGCTGGTGTGACGAGAAAAATAGTGACAGCCGGGGCAAAAATAAAGCGTTTTTCTTTAAGGAAGCTGGAGTATTACGCTTCAATGACACCTATGACGACGAAGACGATGATCAAGACAATGGATTTGAATCTCGCCGATAGCAGTACACTTGTTGCGCTGGCCTAAAAACTATTAATCCTGAGGTGGGCGCTTGGATTGCTGCATCGATGCAGCGTTTGCAATCAACCATGCCCACAGGGTCATCACTGAGGCGCCAAAAGCCATCAGGGCCAACAATTTATGCTCCATCAAAGAAAATCGTAATCATCTTCAGAGTCGCCAGCAAAGGCATTCATCACCAATGCAGAGAAGGGCACGAATACTGCAGCAATAACAAGTAGTTCCATGAAGCACGGCCGAATGAGTTCATTCTGCTTCACATTTCTTCAAACTGCGTAGCCTGAGCTACAGAACCACGAGGGTAGGTCTTATTACTCACCTTGTGCCTTGGTCTGGTTCAAAGCTCAAAAATGGTTCCAAGCACATTTGCTGGATGTGTTGTGGCATCCGCGTTGGAGCGTTCAAGCTGATACGCCATCACAGCATGGGCCATGAAGCGGACGGCTGACAGCAGAGCCAGTCCCACGCAGATCGGGCAGTGAGTGATTCCCATGCTTCAGAGCATCTCTGCTTTTGAGTGAAGACGGATCAGCTCGCACAATTTCTTGATCTTGCAAGCGCAGGGTCTTGAGAGACCATTAACAAGAAGAGTGGCAGCCACGGCGGGCTCTACCTTGTCGACGTGGGCCTGGCAGCACTCCTCACACATGCGGCCGCCACATGGAGGAAGGACTGAGAGCGCCTTCCTCCCCAACCTTTGTTGAACAGGAGCGGTTCAGCGACTGGTAAACTTGCTTTTTGCTCTGTTTCGGAGAACGAATGAGCCAGGTCACAGTCGGCGAGAACGAGGGGATCGAATCAGCGCTGCGCCGCTTCAAGCGTTCTGTCGCCAAAGCTGGCATTTTCTCCGATCTGCGTCGCATTCGTCATCACGAGACACC
>JBGKDR010000003.1:0-1348 GCA_042954225.1 Parasynechococcus sp. | reverse complement strand
CCCCAGGATCTGGACGTGATCGTCTACCGGGAGAACACCGAAGACATTTATATGGGTGTGGAATGGGAAGCCGATGACGCCGTCGGCCAAGAGCTGCGCAAGCACCTCAATGAGGTGGTGATCCCCGCCAACGGCAAGCTGGGCAAACGCCAGATCCCTGAGGGATCCGGCATCGGCATCAAGCCGGTGAGCAAGGCCGGCAGCCAGCGCCACATCCGCAAGGCGATCCAGCACGCCCTCCGGCTCCAGGGCGACAAGCGCCACGTGACCCTGGTGCACAAGGGCAACATCATGAAGTTCACGGAAGGGGCCTTCCGCGACTGGGGCTATGAGCTGGCCACCACCGAATTCCGCGACGTCTGCATCACCGAGCGGGAAAGCTGGATCCTTGGCAACCTCGAAAAGGATCCCAATCTGAGCGTGCAGGCCAACGCCCGCATGATTGAGCCCGGCTACGACAGCCTCACCCCGGAGAAAAAGGCCGACATCGACGCCGAAGTGCAGGCGGTGATCGATGCCATCGGCAGCAGCCACGGTGGCGGCAAATGGAAAGAGATGGTGCTGGTGGATGACCGCATCGCCGACAGCATCTTCCAGCAGATCCAGACCCGCCCTCAGGAGTATTCGATCCTGGCCACGTTGAATCTCAACGGCGATTACATCTCCGATGCAGCCGCCGCAATGGTGGGTGGTCTGGGCATGGCCCCCGGCGCCAACATCGGCGAGAACGCCGCCATCTTCGAGGCCACCCACGGCACCGCCCCCAAACACGCCGGGCTCGACCGGATCAACCCCGGCTCGGTGATCCTCAGCGGCGTGATGATGCTGGAGTTCTTGGGCTGGCAGGAGGCCGCCGACCTGGTGACCAAGGGCCTCAGTGCCGCCATCGCCGACAAGCAGGTCACCTATGACCTGGCCCGACTGATGGAACCCCAGGTCGATCCGGTCAGCTGCAGCGGTTTCGCCGAAGCGATTATCCAGCGCTTCTGACGCCGCCGAAGCCGGGGTGGACCGCCAAACTGACGCCATGACGGACACCCCTGCCCCACCCAACAGCAGCCAACTCCCCGGTCTTCCGCCCGGTGCAGCGGATCCCTGCGTGCATTGCGGGTTCTGTCTTCCCACCTGTGCGAGCTATCGGGTGCTCGCCAGTGAGATGGACTCGCCTCGGGGCCGCATCCATGCCCTGCGGGCGATCGAAGCCGGGGAGCTCGAACTCGATGCCACCGTCGCCAGTCATTTCGACACCTGCCTGGGCTGTTACGCCTGCGTGTCGGCCTGCCCATCCGGCGTTCGCTACGACCAGCTGATCGAAGCCACCCGACCGAAACTCAATCAGGCGGCACTG
>JBGKDR010000002.1:0-10888 GCA_042954225.1 Parasynechococcus sp. | reverse complement strand
ATGGTGATGCCTGGTGACAACATCCAGATGACCGGTGAGCTGATCTGCCCCGTCGCCATCGAGCAAGGCATGCGCTTCGCTATTCGCGAAGGCGGCCGCACCATCGGTGCTGGCGTGGTCTCCAAGATCATCGAGTGATCTCCATCCCTTGATGGATGAAGAGGAGCGATCCAGGGATCGCCCCTCTTCTAAACTTTGTTGGTGCCGCTGAGCTGATCTCCGGCACCTTCCGCACCTCGACAACTCACCTTCTTCTGTCCTCACCGGACAACGCTCACGCTCCCTATGTCCACTGCCATTGCTCAGCAGAAGATCCGCATTCGCCTGAAGGCGTTTGATCGCCGCATGCTGGATCTGTCCTGCGACAAAATCATTGAAACGGCCGATAACACAGCTGCCACAGCCATCGGTCCGATTCCCCTCCCGACGAAACGCAAGATTTACTGCGTGCTGCGTTCTCCCCACGTGGACAAGGATTCCCGTGAGCACTTCGAGACCCGGACCCACCGCCGCATCATTGATATCTACAGCCCGTCTGCGAAGACGATTGATGCGCTGATGAAGCTCGACCTTCCCAGCGGCGTTGACATCGAAGTCAAGCTCTGATCGTCTCGATCAGGGCTATCCCTTCTTAAGATCCACCAACGTTCAGGACGGCATCCGTGTCCGATTACTCCGTCAGGGAGCTTCCCCTATTTCCCCTGCCGGATGTCGTCCTCTTCCCCCAGCAGCTGCTTCCGCTGCACATTTTTGAATCGCGTTATCGGATGTTGCTCCAGTCGGTGCTGGAGACCGATCAACGCTTCGGCATCGTCCGAATTGACCCCAATACCGGTGAAATGGCCGACATCGGCTGTTGTGCCGAGGTGCTGCAGCACCAGACCACAGATGATGGTCGGAGCTACATCGTCACCCTCGGTCAACAACGTTTCCGACTGCTGAACATCGCCCGTGAGACCCCGTTCCGGACGGGAATGGTGAGTTGGATTGAAGACGACAACATCGACGATCCCGACAGTCTTCATGCCCTCAGCCAGACCGTCTCGCAGGCACTCAACGATGTGGTCAGCCTGACGGGAAAACTCCAGGGTCAGGACGTGAGCCTGCCTGACGATTTACCCGACCTGCCGAGGGAGCTCTCCTACTGGATCGGTGCTCACCTCGACACTCGGGCAGCGGGCGAACAACAGGCACTGCTCGAACTCACAGACACCCGTGAGCGGCTGCAGCGGCAATTCGACATGCTTGACCACACCCGTCGACAACTCGCAGCACGAACCGTGCTCAAAGACACTTTGACCAGCAGCGACGACTCCGAGACCTGATGCTTGCCGGACTGCTCCTTCTCACCGCTGCCGGTGCGGCATCGGCCCTTGTCTTCTGGTTGCGACGCGACCGTCGCTACGAATCCGCTGACAGCGTGGCAGCGGCCTACGACGCCTGGACAGACGATCGTTTGCTGGAACGTCTCTGGGGAGACCATGTGCACCTGGGTCATTACGGAACGCCCCCACGACAAACCGATTTCCGCCAGGCAAAAGCTGCCTTTGTCCATGAACTGGTTCGCTGGAGCGGATTAGACCAACTTCCGCCCGGGTCACGTGTTCTCGATGTCGGCTGCGGAATCGGCGGCAGCGCCAGAATCCTGGCCCGGGATTATGGGCTGGATGTGATCGGGATCAGCATCAGCCCGGCTCAGATTCAGCGTGCCACTGAACTGACACCCGCAGGACTCCCGTGTCACTTCGCGGTGATGGACGCCCTCAACCTGCAGCTCCCGGACCAGAGCTTTGATGCCGTCTGGAGTGTCGAAGCAGGCCCGCATATGCCCGACAAGCAGCGCTACGCCGATGAACTGCTTCGCGTACTCAAACCCGGAGGTCGCCTGGCAGTTGCGGACTGGAACCGTCGTGATCCTGCCGACGGAGCCATGAATCGCACGGAACGCTGGGTGATGAGGCAGCTTCTCAACCAGTGGGCCCATCCGGAATTTGCCAGCATTCCAGGGTTCCAGTCGAACCTGAGCCAAAGTCCGTTCCAACAGGGAACCATCGCAACCGACGACTGGACGCCTCAGACACTCCCCTCCTGGATCGACTCCATCGTTGAAGGCATTCGACGCCCCGGAGCCGTACTCAGCCTTGGTCCCAAGGCCGTGATCCAGGGCCTGCGGGAAACCCCAACGCTCTTGCTGATGCACTGGGCCTTCGCTACGGGCCTGATGCAATTCGGTGTCTTCCGAGTGGATCGCTGATCGTCAGGCCATTCCTGGCTCTGCGTTCGTGCTGCAGTAAGCACCGAATTGGGTCAGATGCTCGCAGTAAGGAGCCAGGTCCTCAAGCAGCTCGGCCAGAACAACGGGGCCTCCTTCAGCCGAACTGAGCTCGACATCGATAAAAAACACGTACTCACCCAGTTCCCGCTTCGAGGGTCGCGATTCGATCCGACTCATGTTGAGCCCCCGTCGTGCCAGACAGGCCAAGGCCTCCAACAGGGCGCCCGGAGCATTGCGATGCAGTGAGAAAGCCAGGCTGGCCACGTCCCCATGGTCACGGCGATCACCCCGTTGCAGCAGCAGGAAGCGGGTGCGATTGCCCGGAACGTCGTTGATCGGGAAGGCCAAGGCCTGCAGGCCATGCTCCACACCCGCCGCCTGGGAGGCGATCGCCGCGCGAAAACGACTGCCCCGCACCATCCGCGCTGCCTCCGCCGTGGACGATGTCGGTAACTGCAGTGCCTGGGGCAGATGCTCAGACAGCCAGCCGCTGCATTGGGCAAGGGCCTGGGGGTGCGACAGCACCTCGGTGATCCCATCGAGGGAGCCGTCGCCCAGCAGTGCATGACGGATCGGCAGCACCAGTGCCCGACGGATGCAGAGCTCACGGTGCATCCAAAGAGCATCCAGCGTGGCGGTGACTCCGCCCTCCACTGAATTTTCAACCGGCACCACGGCGGCATCGCAGTCACCGTTGGCCAGGCTCTCCACCACCGCACGAAGACCCACGCATGCCACCAGCTCAGGGTCCGGCAGAGATTCCAGCGCGATCAAGGCACGCGCAGCCTGTTCTCCATAGGTCCCCACAGGCCCAAGGAACGCAATGCGACTGACCATCAGGCGAACCCTGGGGACTCGATAGGATCATGATGCGTCAGGTGATGCTCATGCCTCTGGCATTCAGTGCCAGTCAGCATCTCGCCCTCAACGTTCAGCGGGATGCCGATCGACTTCCGGCTTACTTGCACGAAGACGATCGGCTGGTTGCCGCCCTTCTGGATGCTCGCCAGCTCACGCCGCTGGGATCGGGGCGATATCGCTATGTCGTCACCAGCCTGCAGGTGTTCCAGCTGCATGTGAAACCCGTCGTCTCCCTTGAGGTTGTGCACGACGGAGACAGCGTGCTGATGCGGGCCGTCGACTGCGAACTGGAAGGTCTTGGCGTGGTGGATGACTTTGATCTCACCCTGGAGGCACGTCTCCAAGCCGATCCAGAGGGCTTACGAGGCCATGCCAGCCTGCAGGTGCAGGTCAGCCAACCCTCACTGCTGCGTCTGATCCCGAAGGCGATGCTGGAAAGCACCGGCGAGTCGATCCTCAACGGAATCCTGATCGGCATCAAAGGACGTGTCGGTCAGCAATTGATCGCAGACTTCAAGGACTGGTGTCTGGAATCAGACGCCAAGGCGCTTGAGAAAACTGCGCCGATGCAGAGCGGTCGGACCTAACGCAAGCAACGCCTCCCGATGCACTCGGGTGCCGTAGCCGGCATGGCGTTCGAGCCCATAGCCAGGGAATGAGGCCGCGAGTCGTTGAATCAAATGGTCTCTGGCCTGCTTCGCCAGCACACTGGCAGCGGCGATCGAGAGCACATGCAGATCGCCGGAGACCACTGTTTGCTGGGGACCGGTCCACAGCCGAAGTGGAAGATTGCCATCCACCAGCACAAGCTCGGGAACATCCGGCAGACGTTGCAGGGCGCGAAGCATGGCGAGCTCGGTGGCACGACGGATGCCATGACAATCAATCTCACGCGCGGATGCCTGGCCCAGGCTCCAACAGCAGGCCTGTCTCTCGATCAACGGCACCAGGGCGGCCCGGCGCCGGGCCGTGAGCTTCTTGCTGTCGGTCAGGCCCGCTTCGCGGAGCTGCTCGGCAGCCGTCGGCACAAGGACCACAGCGCCAGCGAACACTGGACCGAACAGGCAACCTCGCCCGACTTCATCCACGCCTGCAACCGACGGTCCACAGGGGTAGGTCGGGGTCATGAACGTCGTCTGAGAATCGTCAGACCGTCACCGCTGATGAACGACGACGACGGCGTCGGGGTTCGTCAGTGTCCTCAGCAGACGGTGCCTCCTGGGACGGCACGTCCGCGACGATCGACACAGCATCAACGGAGACAGGGGTCTCCACCGGAGCCGTGACCTCCAGAGGGGTGATCTCCACCATGAGGGGGACCTGTGGGTCGGCAGGGGGAGGCGTAATCACCGCCGGCGCACTGGTCTCTGCTGGGGAGGATCCATTGCCATTCCGTCCCGCACCACGGCCACCGCGGCCCCGACGACGACGACGACCGGCATTGGCAGCCAGTTGCTGACGCGCCTCTTCGAGGACGGCATCGGCATCATCTCCAGGCCTGACGACACGCACCATCAGATTGTCCGAGTCAGGCGCCTCGTCCAACAACAGAGCGGGACTGAGACCAAGCCAGCCATAGAGCTGTTGCTGCTCATCGGTCATTGGAACAGCGACCAGCTGGGGCTCCGGCCGGCGTCCGCCACCATTGCTTCCCTGGGTGGGCTCAGCAGGGGTGAGTGCATCCGGTGACGAGGTGCCTGGGACCTCCTGGACACTGCCCACCGACTCCGTCTCCGGGCTGGATGCCCGCCCGCGGCCACCTCCACGACGACGTCGACCATTGCCGTTGCTCCCCTCGGATGACGGCGAGATCTCGGCCCGGGCGGATGCAGCGGAACGCACCAGTCCTGTCGCCGTGGCCAGGGGTTGCAGCAAATCCTTGCCCGGCAACACCGCCACATGCCCCAGCCCACCACAACTGGGGCAGGCACGGCCGAACAATTCATAGATGTTCTGTCCCTGACGCTTGCGGGTCAGTTCGACAAGCCCGAGCTCGGTGAGCTGAGCGATCTGAGGACGGGCACCATCGTCACGGACCGCAGCGGTGAAATGTTCGAGCAGCTGCAACTGATCGCGACGGGAATCCATATCGATGAAGTCGATAATGATCACGCCGCCGATGTTGCGGAGTTTCAGCTGTCGCGCAATCTCGATGGCCGCCTCGCAGTTGGTCCACAGCACCGTTTCCCGGGCATTGGCAGAGCGAGTGAAGGACCCAGAGTTCACATCAATGACGGTCAGCGCTTCCGTCGGCTCGATGATCACGTAGCCACCGGATGGCAGATCAACCCGGGGCTTCAAGGCATCGCGGATCGCCGCATTCACCTTGAAATGTTCAAGCAATTCGCCCGGCTCAGCGTGGGCCTCGACCAGCACATTGGAACCATCGGCACCCAGGAAGTCAGACACCCGTTCAACCGCGGCAGCGTCATCAACCACCACCCGGACCAAGTCCGGACCCATGTGGTCACGAAGGATGCGATGGATGAAATCCTCATCGCGGTTCAACAGAACAGGGGGCGCTGCTGATTCGGCGGCCTGCTGGATGGCTTCCCACTGCCGCAGGAGCATCTCGAGGTCATCGATCAGCAACTCCTCGCTGATCCCTTCCGCCTCGGTGCGGATCAACAGACCCGCCGACGGTGGCTTGATCAGGACACCCAGGGCCCGCAGACGATTGCGCTCGGATTCGGCGCTGATGCGCCGGGAAATGTTCACACCCTGGCCATGGGGTTGAAGAACCAGATAGCGCCCTGGCAAAGCCAGATTCCCTGTGAGGCGGGGACCTTTGGTCCCCGTTGGCTCTTTCATCACCTGCACCAGAACTTTCTGGCGCGGCTCGAGCAACTCCGTGATCCCGGCTGAGCCTTTCTTCAGGCGAAGCGGTCCGAGATCAGTGACATGAATAAATCCGTTCTTCTCACTTTCACCAATATTGACAAACGCAGCATCAATTCCCGGAAGAACGTTCTCAACGGTGCCGAGATAGACGTCACCGATCTGATAACGACCCTGAGCAACGATCAGCTCATCGACACGTTCATCTGTGAGCACAGCTGCAATCCGCAGCTGCTCAGCGATGACAATTTGTTGGGGCATGGATGAACACAGGTGAAGCCCCGTCAGGGCTCATTCCCCGACTCTTTCCAAAGCGGAGTCGGGATGGATATGGAAGTGGTGGACCTGAAATGGTGTGGAGCAAAAACTCCCTTGCAGCCGCAACAACTGAATGGAGAAACCTGCCATTCAGAAAGCGTTTGATCGTTCGCTTCAATTGGAACGGAGACGATCGGGCCGGCATCAATGCAGTGCTGCATGAACCTGA
Source organism: Parasynechococcus sp. (assembly GCA_042954225.1). Classification (GTDB taxonomy): domain Bacteria; phylum Cyanobacteriota; class Cyanobacteriia; order PCC-6307; family Cyanobiaceae; genus Parasynechococcus. The sequence goes on along the minus strand of JBGKDR010000002.1, from coordinate 4,427 downwards.
CCTGACATCAAATTAGCACCGCGCCAATACCAAAGCGTCTCGACACACCTTGTCGACAGCAATCGGTTGATTCAGCTGTTCAGCAAGCCAGTGCTGGATCTGAGCCGGACGCAGACTTCGGCCCATCTCATCCACACCGGCTTCAAGACGCAGACGCCGCCCCTGCGGCCCCCTGGTCTCCATGATCTCCAGCGTCTGCAAGGAGGCACGACAATCGCGCTGGCGCGGACGACCCTTTTTATCGGTGTCGTTCCAGATCAACGCGTCAGCACCGAGAAGTGCATGCAATGCGGCATCCCAGTCGACCGCGATCGGCCCAGGGCTCTCAAGATCAACATCAAAGCTCCAAACCGCACCGCGGATCTCCTGCGACAGGCTTGGGCCTCCGACCGGCACCTCACGCGCTGAAAGCAGGGTGATGCCCTCCGGCAGCAGGGGCTGAAGGATCCTGATCAACGTCTCTGCGGCGAGTGCGTCGGTGAATTCCAGATCCATCCATTCACTGTTTGCCTCACAGCCGAGGGGCAGGGCCAGGGCGATCTGAATCCGAGGCAGTGGATGAAAGCCACCGGTGAAGCTGATCGGCAATCCACTGCGACGAAGGGCGCGTTCAAGCATGCGCATCAGATCGAGGTGACTGAGCAACGCCATGGAGCCGGTCTTGGCGAACTGAATCCGCAGACGACAGACCCGTTCACTGGGGGGGGCCTGCGTGGGGATCTGCTCCGGAACATCGGGAGCAGGAACCACGATGTTGTGGCCGAGGTCGGGGCCGCACACACCACAACTGGTGCAGCCATCAAAGGAGCAGTCCGGAACAACCGCCGCCTCGAGCGCACGTTGAAGGTCCTCAGCCAGCCAGCGCTTATCGATGCCCGTATCGATGTGGTCCCAGGGGAGGGGCTGAGCGCAGAAGGCCTCGAGGTCGTTGCGGTCCAGAGCAGCAACGGCACTCCATCCCCCCAGCTCCATCGCGCGATAACGGCCCTCAAGACCGGCCTCGGCAATCGCCCCCGTCCAGGCCGCGTAGGTGCGGTCAAGGGACTCGAACCACGCATCCATCCCGGCACCAGCCCGCCAGGCGGCTTCGATCACCGGGGCCAGCCTGCGGTCACCACGCCCGACGAAATCTTCCATCGCGGAGAGGCGGACATCGGTGAAATTCACCTTCAGACCACGCAGGCGCTTGAACGCAGCTCGGAGCAGGTCCTGCCGTCGCAGAAACTCTGCCGTGGACACGCTGTGCCACTGGAAAGGCGTGTGCGGCTTCGGCGTGAAGTTGCTGATGGTGATGTTGAGGTTGAGTCGCCCAAGATCCCTGCAGCGCTGCTGCAGCATCACGCAGGTGTCAGCGATGCCGAGCACATCGGCATCCGTCTCCCCCGGCAAACCGATCATGAAATAGAGCTTGACCTTGCGATAGCCGTTCTCCATGGCTGTACGAATGCCATGGAGCAGGTCGTCATCCGTGAGCCCTTTGTTAACGATGTCCCGCAGCCGCTGGGTCCCGGCCTCAGGCGCGAAGGTCAATCCGGCCTGGCGGGTTCCCCCGAGGATGTGGGCAATGTCGTCATCAAAGCGATCGACCCGCTGACTTGGTAGCTGGAGGGTGACGTTCTGATCCGCCAGGCGATTGCGCAGCTCCACACCGACCGAGGGCAAGGCCAGGTAGTCGCTGCAACTCAGAGACAGCAAGGAGAAGTCGCTGTAGCCCGTCTGCTTCATGCCGGTTTCCACGGCCTCAATCACCGCCTCGGGCTCCACGTCACGGGCAGGCCGCGTCAGCATTCCGGGCTGGCAGAACCGACAGCCCCTGGTGCAGCCGCGACGAATCTCCACCGTCAGCCGGTCGTGGACGGTCTCCACGTGCGGGACCAGGCCCATGGCGTAATGGGGCATGGGCGTCGCCACGCGCCGCAACACCCGCCTGGGCAGATCGTCATGCAGGGGCATCAACGTGACCCCGTCCTCAGCCAGGCCATACAGCGAGGGGACATACACCCCTGGCACCTGCGCCAGATCGCGCAACAACGCCGAACGGCTCAAGCCGGATCGTTTGGCCTCGGCCACCACGAGACCGATCTCTGGAAGCAACTCCTCCCCGTCCCCGAGAGCGATGAAATCGAAAAACGCGGCAAAGGGCTCGGGGTTACTGGTGGCCGTGGGCCCGCCGGCAAAAATCAACGGCGGAGACTCCGGGTCGCTCAGTGGACGATCCCCCCGGGCCGCGGCATGGATGGGCACCCGGCAGAGGTCCAGCATCTCGAGGATGTTGGTGGCGCCGAGTTCGTAGCTGAGGCTGAAGCCCAGGATGTCGAACGCCGGCAAGGGTCGACGGCTTTCGACCGCAAAAAGCGCCTGTTCACGCTCCCTCAGTCGCTCGGCGAGATCACCAGCCGGCAGATAAGCCCGGTCACAGAGCTGCCCGGGGATGGCGTTCAGAATCGAATAGAGAATGATGTGGCCGAGGTTGCTCGAGCCGACCTCGTAGATCTCTGGATAGGTGAGGGCCCAGCGCACAGTCGCCTTGGACCAGTCACGGGATTCCACACCCAGCTCATGCCCCATGTAGCGGGCCGGCTTGTTGATCGAACTGTCAACCAGCGCGTGGAAATCAATCGGGGAATCCACAGCAGACATCACAGCCACCGGCGAGCTCCTTCGTGAGTTCATCGTATGGAGCCACCAAGGGCACGCCCGACAGGGCAGGATGCCCCGGCAGACATCCTTCCGATCGTTCCGTGGTGCAGGTCAACGGCAACTACCTCAAGCTCAAAGCGGGCTACCTGTTCCCGGAAATTGCACGGCGCGTCAAAGCGTTCAGCAGCGCCAACCCGGATGCGGCACTGATTCGGCTTGGGATCGGTGATGTCACCGAGCCGCTGCCACTGGCCTGCCGCGAGGCGATGAAACAGGCCATTGATGAGATGGGAACCACCGAAGGCTTCCACGGCTATGGCCCTGAGCAGGGCTACAGCTGGTTGCGTGAAGCGATCGCAACCCATGACTTCCAGTCCCGCGGCTGCGACATCAGCGCCGACGAGATCTTTGTCTCCGACGGATCGAAGTGCGACAGCAGCAACATCCTTGACATCCTTGGCGAAGGGAACCGTGTCGCGGTCACCGATCCGGTGTACCCCGTCTACGTGGATAGCAATGTCATGGCTGGCCGGACCGGTGACGCCGGTGACGAGGGCCGCTACGCCGGACTGAGCTATCTGCCCATCAGTGCCGCCAATGACTTCACCGCGCAGATCCCGGATGAACCGGTCGATCTGATCTATCTCTGCTTCCCCAACAACCCCACTGGTGCTGTCGCCACCAAGGCACAGCTCAAAGCCTGGGTTGACTACGCCCGCAGCAATGGTGCACTGATCCTGTTTGATGCCGCCTACGAGGCGTTCATCCAAAACCCCGATCTGCCCCACTCGATCTTTGAGATCGAAGGCGCAAGGGACTGCGCCATTGAATTCCGGTCCTTCTCGAAGAACGCCGGATTCACCGGAACGCGATGCGCCTTCACGGTGGTGCCCAAGGGCCTGAAAGGCAAAGCCGCCAACGGTGAAGAGGTCGAACTCTGGGGTCTCTGGAACCGACGACAGAGCACGAAGTTCAATGGCGTCAGCTACATCATTCAGCGTGGCGCTGAAGCCGTTTATTCCGACGCTGGCCAGAAGGAAGTGAAAACCCTGGTCAGTTTCTATATGGAAAATGCGGCCATTATTCGCCGGGAACTGAGCGCTGCGGGACTCTCGATCTATGGCGGCGAACATGCCCCCTATGTCTGGATCAAGACCCCCGATGGCATGGATTCCTGGGGCTTCTTCGACCATCTTCTGAACAAGGCCCACGTGGTGGGAACACCCGGCAGCGGCTTCGGGGCTGCCGGTGAGGGGTACTTCCGGCTCTCCGCCTTCAACAGCCGCAGCAATGTCGATGCGGCCATGGCGCGCATCAAGTCACTGTGAGCACGGCCGTGATTGGAGGCCTTTTAAAGTCCGGAAAGATGATTGCCATCACCATGGCCGCAGCGACGGAAGGCTCCCCGTCCTCCCCCGGCGGAGCTGCGGTTCTGGACAAAGCACCGGAGCGCGTCCGTAAACGTTCACCCCGATACAAGGTTCTGCTTCACAACGACCCCGTCAATTCGATGGAGTACGTGGTGACGACCCTGCGTCAGGTGGTTCCACAGCTGAGTGAACAGGACGCCATGGCCGTGATGTTGGAAGCCCACAACACCGGGGTTGGCCTGGTGATTGTTTGCGACATCGAACCTGCTGAGTTCTATTGCGAGACGCTGAAAAGCAAGGGTCTCACCAGCACCATCGAGCCGGAAACCTGAACGGCAGCCAACAATGCTGACCAGGTTGCTCCGGATGGAACCGCGGTGGATCGCCACAGTGGTGATCATCCCGCTGCTCTACCTG
>JBGKDR010000001.1:0-1396 GCA_042954225.1 Parasynechococcus sp. | reverse complement strand
GTCGAGCACCAACAGGGACTCCACATGGGCCTCCGGAGCCAGGCGATCAATGATCTTCCGCACCTTCTGCAGCTCTTCCATCAGGTTGTGCTTGGTCTGAAGGCGACCAGCGGTATCAACCAGCAGGAGATCCGTCGACCGGGATCGAGCAGCTCCGACAGCATCGAACACCACAGCAGCGGGATCAGCATTGCTGGTGGGGTTGGAGATCACGTCCACCGCACTGCGTTCTCCCCAGACTTCAACCTGTTGAACAGCTGCAGCACGGAAGGTGTCAGCCGCGGCAATCAACGCCGAATAACCGCTACGGACGGCGAGGTTGGCCAATTTTCCGAGGGTTGTCGTCTTGCCCACCCCGTTCACACCCACCATCAACCAGATGTTCAGGCGCCCCTGCTGGGGACCAAGCAGATCGACGCCTGACGCCGTGATGGGCGCCTCAAGCAATCCCCTCAACTGCTCTTTGAGAAAACGAATGCCTTCCGCCGGATCAACGACTTCCCTGTTCATCCGTTCACGCAAAGCATCGAGCACCTGATCCGTCGCGGTCACGCCGGCATCCGCACGGAGGAGCAAGGTCTCGAGGTCGTCCAACACCTCCGGTGTCAGAGGGTCATCGCCAAGGTTCTCGAGCAGACCGGTCACAAACCCCTGACGGGTTTTTTCCAGTCCTCGCCGCAGCCGGCTCAACCAATCGATTTCCTCAAGGGAGACCTGATCAGCCCGTCGGCCCTGAGCGGCCAGGACCTCCGCTGACCAGGTGAAGTCCTCATCGAAGGACCCGAGTTGTGGTTCAGAAGCATCGTCATCGTCAAGCGATGGCTCCACTGGGGGCGGAGAAACAGGCGAAGGGGCCGGGACAGGCTCAACCTGAACGGCTCGATCGTCCAGCTCCTGCTGTCTCTGTTCACGCTGGGCAGCGGCCTGTTCAAGAAACGAGAGACCCAGAGCAGGCGGACTGACATCGGGCTGCACCACCTCTGGCTGTGGTTCGGGCTCTGGTTCAGGAGCGACCTCTGGCTGAGGTTCAGGCTCCGGCTCAGCACTGACTTCAACCGGAGCTGGCGGGGGTGCTGCAACAGCCTCCTGTTGGGCTTTGAGCCGTGCATAGGCGGCCTTGGCCCAGGCAAGAGCCTCGTCTTCCTTGCTGACAGGCTCCTGCGAAGGCGTGGCCTCAGGCTGTGGCTCCTCCTGCTCGATCGGTTCACTCGGCTCTGGAGCAGCAGAGGGCTCAGGTTTGACGTCCGAAGACTGCTCAGACGCGCCTTCCGGCTCACCCTGCCGTTGAAACCAGTTGAACACCATCAGGCTGACGCAGTGGATGCGGAGTCATGAAAGCGTCGCAGGACACCATTGATCATGCGACGCCCCTGCTCATCGCTGTAGCGATTCGCCA